>JAPKBY010000615.1 GCA_028823185.1 Planctomycetota bacterium | reverse complement strand
TCGCTCTGTCTGCTGTCTCGCCGCCAGCATCTAGACGCGCCTTGATGCCTATGTATCTCGCGTCAGCTTCTTCGCGGGTGAGTTCGCCCGCTTTTACAGCGCCTTCGATCCGACTTTCGATCTTAGTCCAGTCGACGTCTTCGGAGCTCTTGGAGTTGAGCTTGGTCTTGGCTTGCCCGTCGTTTGTGATCATCCTGCGCATCTGGCCGAGGCGTGTGTCTGCGTCTTCTTGGCTGACCTCGCCAGCGATGACCATCCCGTCGATCTTTTTCTTAGCGCGCGCATACTGGGCGCGGGTGAAGGTCTTGGCCTCCTCTGCTTGTTCGCCCTGATCGGCGGCGAACCTTGTGCGCATCCCCTTGAGGCGGAGGTCTGCGTCTTCTCGGCTCACCTCTCCATCCGTGACCATCTGCTCGATCGCATCAACGCGGCCCGCGTATTGCTCTTGAGTGAAGCCCGTTTTGATCGAGGACCCTTCCTCTGCGGAGTTGTTCACGCATCCTGCTCCCAAGGAGGAGAGCCCCGCTGCGACTAGGAGCAAGGCGAGAGATCCTGAGAAGAAGGAGGGATTGCCTAGGTGTGCTGCGGGCTTGTTCATTTTGGTTCCAAGAATTCTGGAGATGCGGTTCATGAGTGAGCCTCCGTTGGCGGCGATGAGAGTTGATGGAGTCGTGAGTCTGAGTGACTCCAACTGAGTGAGGGCTTCGGCGAGGTGTCTGCGGTCGCTATTCGCGAGAATAGAGATGTCGTCGCAGCAGTATTCGCGCTCTTGACGGATCTGTTTTGAGATCCACCAGGTGATCGGGTGAAAGAAGAGGATGGCTTCGATGAGGCACTGGAAGAGATTTAAGATGTGGTCATGACGCCTGATGTGAGCGAGCTCATGGGCGAGGACTGACTTGAGTTGAGCTGGCGTGAGGGCGGTGAAGGTGGAGACCGGGACGAGGATCACAGGAGTGATCCATCCCACGACCATCGGGGTCTTCGCGATTGAGCTTTGCAAGAAGCGGACCGTCTTGTCGACGCCGAGCTCTCTCTTGAGTGCTTGGAAGAGGTCTTTCCACTCCTGGGAGGGCTCGGAGACAGCGGTGGTCTTGAGCTGATGAGCGCAGCGCCACTGTCGCGCGAAGCGGACAGCCATGAAGAGGACTCCGAAGCTCCAGCACCAGGCCGCGATGTCTGAGACATGGAGACCTGTGCTCGCTGGGGTCGAGAGGGGAGCGAAGGAGACTGCGCGGAGAGCTGTTCCATCCGCGGCGGCCGTTGGCAGCAGCCACAGGAAGGTGCCCAAGAAGACTAGGAGGGAGAGCAACATCGCGCCTGAAGCGACGAGATAGCGTGAGGGGGCCTTGTCGCGCGGGATCGCGTCCAAGAGGAGAGCGGCGGAGAGGCCGATCAGTGTTCCTTGCCAGAGGAAGTGGATCACGCTCCAGCCGAGGGCCAACCAAACTGAGCCTATGGATGAAGGAAGGAGTTCGAAGCTGAACATCAGGCTGACTCCGCTTCGAGCTTGTCTAGGAGAGTGCGG
>JAPKBY010000614.1 GCA_028823185.1 Planctomycetota bacterium | reverse complement strand
GCCTCGCGCTTCTCTTCACCCTCCCCTTCTTGACCCCCCAATTGAATCAAGACGACGAGTATCTCTCCGGCAACATCAGCGTCGAAGGCACCGGCTACCCCTATGTGCTGCTCCCGCCGCTGGAGATCGTCAAAGGCGAGAAGTACCCGCTCGTGCTCTTCCTGCACGGGGCCGGTGAGCGCGGGACTGACAACGAGCGACAGAAGGGACACTTCCCTGACCGGATGGCGAGCGAGTGGTACCGCGAGAGCTTCCCGTGCTATGTGCTCGCCCCGCAGTGCCCCAAGGGGGTCACTTGGGCGGACGTTAACTACGCCGCGCCCGAGAACAAGCCGGAGCCCTCCGACCCCATGCACGCTGTCATCGCTGCGCTCGGAGAGGTCGTACGCGACCACCCGATCGACACCGACCGAATGATGCTCACCGGGCTCTCCATGGGAGGCTACGGCACCTTCGATCTCGCCGCCCGTCACCCCGACTGGTTCGCAGCCGCCGCGGCAGTCTGTGGAGGCGCGAGCGAGCGGCTCGTGCCGCGCTATGCGGGGCTCCCCATGCACGTCTGGCACGGCGACGCCGACCGCGCGATCTCCGTGAAGCGCTCACGCGTCATGGTGAAAGGAATGAAGGACCTCGGCCTCGAGGTCTACTACACCGAGCTGCCAGGCGTCGGGCACAACTCGTGGGAGCAGGCCTACGCAAAGGAAGGCTGCATCGACGAGCTCTTCGCTGAACGGAGGAACCCCGGGAAGATCCAAGAAGCCACCGCCAAACTCCTGGCCGACGTCATCGCTCCCGACGAGCGCGTGGCCTTCCTCGGCGACTCGATCACCCAGGCCGGTAATAACTCCGGCGGCTATGTCGACCTCGTGCGCAGCGTGCTCAAGAAGGAGTTGCCTGAGTCCGTCGTCATCCCAGCAGGGATCAGCGGTCATAAAGTCCCCGACCTCCTCGCGCGCTTCAAGCGCGACGTGATGGACAAGAAGGCGACCCTCGTCTTCATCTACATCGGTATCAACGACGTCTGGCACTCGTCCTCCGGGAACGGGACCTCGCCTGAAGACTTCGAGGCAGGCCTGCACACCCTCATCCAAGACCTCCGCACCTCAGGCGCGGACGTCGTCCTCGCGACACCGAGCGTGATCGGCGAGCGTCCCCACGGAGAGAACCGCCTCGACGAGCTGCTGACTGAGTACGCCGCGATCTCTCGCAAGGTCGCGGCCGTGGAGGGCGTCGTCCTCTGCGATCTGCAGAAGGCCTTCCAAGATCACCTCGGCGTCTTCAACCCCGAGAACAAGGACAAGGGCGTCCTGACGAGCGATGGTGTCCACCTCAACGCTGCGGGGAATGTCTTCCTCGCGACGGAGTCCGCCCGCGCCTTGCGCGAAGCCGTCCTCGCACGTGACTGAAGCCTAGCTCGCGCTAGCGCCCTTCTTGAGAAGGGAGCGAATACCAAGGATGGAGAGGATGAAGGCGATCCCATAGCCGATCCGCCAAGTGAGCGCGCTCTCCGGGATCTCACCGCTCGCGAGGAA
>JAPKBY010000613.1 GCA_028823185.1 Planctomycetota bacterium | reverse complement strand
TCCAAGACTTCTTCCTCGACCGCGACCTCGAGTACTGGCGCATCCAAAACTATGGACCCAGCTGCGGCTTCTTCCTGCACTTCCTCGAGACCTACTCCAAGCGCGGAAAGGCAGACCATGACTGGTGCCCGATGCGGCGCTTCTTCCGAGAGTACCGCGACGCCTCCGTCCGTGATGGGCGCGAACCACAGATCGTCCGCGCCCTCGCGTATCACTTGACCCGCGCCTTCGGGCCAGCGGTCTTTGACGACCTCATGAAGTTTGGCTTCCCGCTCGAGGAGTCCGACCGCGAGCTCATTGAGACAGAGGCGCTCGCTTATGCAGACGGGGCCTTCGATGACTTTGAAGACACATATGAGGAGAACCCCAACTCTCCCCTCCCGAGAGACCTCAAAGAGCGCGAGGTGCTAGGACGCGGGATGAGAGGCGCTGAAAAGCAGAGCTTCGGAGAGCGCGAGCTCGGGATCATCTATGACTGGAAGGTGATCGGCCCCTTCTTCGTGAAGTCCGCCGACCCAGGCGCCTGTGTCTTTCAGCCCGAGCTCGAGATCGACCTCGCTGCCAAGGTCCGCGCCCTCCGGTCCACCCGAAACGCCACGACGCTCTTGTCCTGGAAAGACCCGGAGCGTGACTCCAACGTCGACCTCTCCGATGCGGGCTGGCTCGAGTTTGATTACGACCCCTATGGGCAGACGAACGCCGCCATCTATGCGCTAAGCAATGTCACGGTGGAGAAAGACACCTTCGCCGTCTGCCATCTGCGCGCCGACGATGACGTCACCTTGTTCGTCAACGGCGAGCGAGCTGGCTCCTACCGAGGCAGAGGAGTAAACAGCAGCAGCAACTTCAACTGGCGTGGCCCCTATGGGAAAGCGCCAGATGCCATTCGCTTCGGCGTCTTCCTCTTCGCTGGCCGCAACGAGGTCCTCGTAAAGATCAAGAACCGCTACGGCAAGGCCGGCTGCCTCGCTGCACTCTCGCTCCCCAATGGCGCGCCGCTCTCCTTCAACGCAGACGCTGAACAGCCTGAGCCGAGGCGGATCCCTGAAGAGGTGGATTGGAAAGAGGTCATCAAGATCGACAGCCGCTCCTTCGGCTCAAAGACAGAAGAGACCGTTGGAGGCTTTAAGACTCGCAACCGAGCCTTGATGGGATCAAGCACTGGCAAAGGCGTCGCTTGGCGAATGTTCACTGTCCGTCCCGGCTTCCCCAAGGACTCCCCCTCCAACCTCGCGTGGGTGAAAGAGAAGCTGACGAGAGAGCTCCATGAGGCGAGGGCTGTTGTGAAGTTTAAGGCCGAGGAGAAGGCCCCTAAATTCCTCATCACCTTCCAAGGAGATGGCGGCAAGGATGGACTGAGCGGCTGGAACTTCATCTTGATCCCACACGGAAAGACCGAGGTGTCAGCGCGCTTAGAGCGCTACGACCGCCTCGTCTACCAGACAGAGCGCATGCCTCTGCCAGCAGCTGAGGAGTCGAGAGTGCTGACCGCAGCCCTCGCAAATGAGAGCTTCTCAGCGAGCCTGGATGGGC
>JAPKBY010000612.1 GCA_028823185.1 Planctomycetota bacterium | reverse complement strand
ATACCAATCATGGTGAGCGGAGTGAGGCTGACGCTGGAGCCCATGCATCCACAGGAGGTCTCGCCGCTCAGCTGCAGCTGAGCAAGGAGTCCCAGGAAGATCACATATTGCAGGGCGAGCAGACGCCAACCGATAGCGGGCTTGAAGAGCGCGAGCGAGACGATGGAGAGCTCAATGCCGATGGCGAGCTTGAACACCAGGTCGATGTCGAGCGGGAGATCAAAGAGGACCGGGGGGAGGTCCTTCGGGGTGCCAGCGAAGAGCTTGAAGGAGGCGCCGGTGGCTAGCCACAGGGCGGGAAGCAGGATGGAAAGGTGGGCTCGCAGGCCGGGGAGTTGTTTTTCGTCGCTCATGGTTGGTCTCCAGGAGGAATGCTACGCAGCGGGGCTGCGCTCGTTAGCGACTCCTCCCGTCTCCCATCGGCAAGGCGGGCGGATCCCTGACCCATTGAGTCGCTCCGTCCAGCGGTAGTGGCCCGCTGGAAGCTCTGGAGACCGCTAAGGGAGGAAGCCCTTCTTGTTCTTGAGCTTCTTCGGGAGGTATTCCTCGATGACGAAGTTGAGGCCCCACTTCGCGAGGGCCTGCTGCTCGGCGCGGACGCCCATCTTGAGGAGCTGATTGAGGGCTTTCTTCCAGGGCATGTGCGCCTTGAAGAAGGGGTCATTCTTGAGCGCGTCTTTTGCGCGCTTGATGTCAACCGGCTGGAGCTTATGGGTCGCGTCCTCGAGCTTGAAGTCGGTGATGTCCTGCGGGGTCACGCCGAGGTATTGAGCGTTGGGGACGCAGAAGAAGCGGTTGATGTGAGCTGCGTTACCAGAGCCGACCTTCAGCGTGCGATAGATGTTCGCGATCCCGTAAGGGTCGCAGTCGACGAAGCAATAGACCGGAATCTTTTGAGCGTCAGAGAGTCTGCGGATGAAGCGGCGCGTCGCGCGGGTGGGGACCCCAGCGAGCTCGATGAGGATGCATTTTCCGCTCTTCCAGAACTTGTGATTGTTCAGGCGCTGGAACATTCCGCCTGTCTCGATCGCGAGGATAAACTTGGCGTCGGTCTCGAACTTCAGGTGCTCGACAGAGTGAGGGATCGAATAAGAGCCCGTGCCGAAGGCGGTGCAGTCGATCTTGATCGGTTGACCAGTCTCAGTGTCGCGGTCGATAACGACGAGGTTGCCGGCCACTGAGCCGCCGTGCTCTTCGGGGAAGTAGCGCAGCTGCTCTCGGCTGAGGCCCTCTAAAGAAGCGAGAGCCTCGATGTCATCCATCACAGAGTCAGACTCGGTCTGCTCGTTGAACTTGGCCTCTGCCCAGTTCTTGCTGACGTAGTAAGCCTCTCGTTTCGTGGCGAAGTCGTTGTTCTCGATCATCTCCTTAGAGATGGACATCAAGCGCAGGGTCTGGGCGAAGTTCTTGACCGTGTTGACGCTCAAGGCTCGGGCCTTTCTGCCCTTGCCTAGCTCGAAGTATCCCCGACGCTTGTCATAGGTGACGTTGGCGAGGCTGCGGACGGGGAATTTGAGCTCGGGGAGAGTTCGCT
>JAPKBY010000611.1 GCA_028823185.1 Planctomycetota bacterium | reverse complement strand
CCACGGCGAGCGAGCCGCCTGTCCGCGTTGTCATGGCGCAAGAGCAGTCGATACTCCGCTCGGCTGGTAAACATGCGATAGGGCTCGACTGGATTAGAGATCACGAGATCATCAACGAGGACGCCGATATAGGCCTCGTCACGGCCGAGAAGGAAGGGCGCCTTTCCGCGAGCCCAGAGCGCTGCGTTTGTTCCCGCGACCAAGCCTTGCGCGCTCGCCTCTTCATAGCCGGAGGTCCCATTGATCTGTCCCGCCAGATAGAGCCCGGGGATCTTCCTCACGGCGAGGGTCCCATCCAGCTGGCTCGGCTCGACGAAGTCATACTCGACGGCGTAGCCATGGCGGAGAAACTCAGCCCGCTCTAAGCCCGGGATCGTGCGCAGAAACTCCTCCTGCACAGGCGCGGGCAGAGATGTCGAGACTCCGTTCGCGTAGACGACATCAGTTGTCAGCCCCTCCGGTTCGAGAAAGACCTGATGTCGATCTCGGTCAGCGAAGCGCATGACCTTGTCCTCAACGGATGGACAGTAGCGTGGCCCCACGCCCTTGATAGCTCCTGTATACATGGGCGCGAGGTGAATGTTGTCTCTGATCACCGCGTGGGTCTTTTCATTCGTCCAGGTCAAATAACAAGGGACCTGATCGAGAAGCGGGAAGCTCTCTGCTGAGCTCCGCCAGCTAAAGCGCTTTGGATCTTCGTCACCCCACTGCTCCTCCAACCGAGACCAATCAATACTCGCACCGGCCAACCTCGGCGGAGTCCCAGTCTTCAAGCGTCCGAGCTTGAGCTGCAATCGGTCCACATCCTTACCTAGGCGATCGGCTGAATCCTCACCCACTCTCCCACCCTTGGAGATCTCTTGACCTGTGTGCATAACGGCGCGCAAAAAGGTGCCGGTCGTGAGGACAGTGGCTGAAGCCGTGAGTTCACGACCACAGCCTAAGATGACGCCGCGCAACCCAAGAGTTGCGCCGCTCTCATCAAAGAGCAGCCCGACAGCCTCTCCTTCAAAGAGATCAAGGCCATCGGTCTCGTGAGCACGAGCTGTTATCCATTCACGATAAAGGTGTCGATCTGACTGGCAACGCAGCGCTCTCACCGCAGCGCCTTTGCCAGTGTTCAACATCCTGAACTGAATCCCCGTGGCGTCTGCAGCCTCCCCCATGACACCGCCGAGCGCGTCTATCTCTCGAACGAGCTGTCCTTTTCCGAGCCCGCCGATGGCTGGGTTACAGCTCATTTCACCGAGCAGATCGAGGCGCTGGGTCACCAAAGCGGTCTTCGCGCCAAGACGGGCAGCAGCGAGCGCTGCCTCCACTCCCGCGTGACCTCCGCCTACGACCAGGACATCCCACTCAGCCCCTTGGCTGGGGCTCTCGTGACTGTGACGCTGCTCTTGGGTGCTCATAAGTGTCTCAGCGCTCTGTGCGCAGGCCCACGGAGGGCTAAATAGAATACGCGCGAGCAGCACATATTTTTGCGACTTCGTATTCGGTTCTTCACTAATGTGGGCCGATCTTGAAAGTGTCATGCACTC
>JAPKBY010000610.1 GCA_028823185.1 Planctomycetota bacterium | reverse complement strand
TCATATATGGGGACCGCTGCCCAGAGCGTAGGTCTCCAGCGCGACTATGGCGGCTTCAGCAGGGCAGACCGCTCCACCGTTCTCATGCTTGGCGTCCTCGGTGCGGCACTTCAATCGGCATTCCATTGGCCGGGATTCACTGGACCTTCACCCTGCGGCGGATCGCTTCAATGGAATAGCGTCTCTATCGCGCTGACGCTCTGTCTGCTCGGCGGGATCGCGACCTTCGTGCTGCGCTTCAAGAGAAGCCTCAGAGAGCTTTCGGAGACTTCAAAGCAGAGCGACTTCGACGGGAGCGAGCGCTAAACTGAACGAGATCATGACGCGCACGACCCTCACTCTCTGGAGCCTCGCTCTCGTCGGGCTCTCAAGCTGCGGCTTCAAAGCCGAAGAGCGCCGCCCCGACGTCTTGTTGCTCGTCATCGACACCCTCCGAGCTGACCATCTCGGCTGCTATGGATATGAGCGCGCGACGAGCCCCGTGATCGACGAGATCGCAGGTAGAGGCGCGCTCTTCAGGAACAACTCCTCTCAGGCGCCGTGGACGCTCCCCTCCATGTCTTCGATGATGACGAGCCGCTATTTCACGGCTCACAGAGACTTCCCAGACGAGGCGGTCCCCACCTTGGTTGAGAGTTTCAAGGCGGCCGGTTATCACACCATCGGGATCGTAGGGAACCCCTTGCTCGAGTCGGAGCACGGCTTCGGCAGAGGCTTTGATGAGTACTCCATATTGGCCGGTGATCTCCCCGCCCTGACCGAGCAGGTCCTCGTCCCGCTAGACCTCGTCTTAGGGCAAAAGGAGCGCAAGCCGATCTTTCTCTATGTGCACGCCTTCGACCCCCACGCTCCTTACATTGCGCACCCTGAGTTCGATGAGGCCCTTCCCCTTGATGGTGCCCCCGAGATCCTCCCGGGCGGCTGGCAACAAGAGCTCCTCATGGCTTATGGCCCCATGCCACCTGAAGACGACAGCGACTGGGGCGCTGCGCTCAAGGGCCTCGATCGGGAGCGCGGCCTCTATGACCAAGAGGTCCGCTTCGCCGATGAGCACACAGGCGAACTCTTAGAGCTCCTCGGCGCGCGCGGTCTCTCCGATTCACTCCTCATCGCCATCGTCTCTGATCATGGAGAGGGGCTCTGGGAGCATCTCTCTCCTGCACCGAAGGAGCGCCTGAAGACTTTCGCGCCGAAGAACCTCTTCTTCGGTGGGCATGGACACGATCTCTCAGAGCAAGCTCTTCGCACTCCCTTCATACTCGCGGGCCCTGGCGTCCCCGCTGGCCTTCGACTCGATGCGCCCGTTGAAAACGTCGACCTCTTTCCCACGCTGCTCTCGCTCTGTGACCTGCCACGACCTGGCGACCTGCACGGGATCGACCTGACTGTCCTCTTCTCTGGACCACAGCAGCCGACAACCTGGCGTAAAGAGACATACGCCTATATACGTCACGCCGTCTCTTTGCGGGACGAAGAAGCGCAACTCAAGATCGTCGTTCCCACAGAGTTTGGGGTCGAGAAAGAGTTTCCCGCTGCCACCT
>JAPKBY010000609.1 GCA_028823185.1 Planctomycetota bacterium | reverse complement strand
ACCTGGTTCATAGATCCCAGCAGGAGTCATGAACGACTCATCAAGAGAGTCCGGGTTCGCGTTAAAGAACTCTCTGAAGACGACCTCCTCTCTGAACGCACAGCCGAGCGGGAAGGTGTCTCCAACGACCGCCCACTGCGGCTCACCGAAGAGACAAAGGACCTTACCCAGATCATGAACGAGCGCCGTGAGCACGAGCCACTCTGGCTCACCCGCCGCTCGCGCTGCCTCTGCCGTCTGGAGCGCGTGGTCAAGCTGCCCTAGCTCGATATCGGGGTCGCTCTCATCGACGAGCTCATCGAGCTCCATCAAGGCCTCAAGCGCGCTCATACAACGCCGGTCTAAGGCTCCGAACTCCTCAGCCTTAGAGAGCGCGGTCGCGTAGGTCTGCTCGCGATGGTTCTCACGATAAAACTCTACGACGTGTAGAGGCGCCTCTTCATAAGCTCGATGTTCGTTTTCCATGTGTCCTGGGCTTCTCCGCCCACGCTCTCAGCCTATCTTCTACTTGCCTCAGCTCTGATTGCTAGACTTCTAGCACATGGCCCTTATTCGAGCTCACGCCCACCCTCGCATCGGGGTCCTAGGCAACCCATCAGACGGCTACGGTGGTCGAGTCCTCTCGTTGAGCTTCACTGACTTTGAAGCCAGCGTCGAGCTGGGAGAGGAAGGACCAACAGCAGCCGAGCTCTTCGACCGATTGGAGCGAGGAGTCGCAGTTGGCTTAGAGAGACTCACGAGCGCAGCGACCCGCCGCTTCGCCAGATCTCATCCCTTGCCTGAATCCACACGGCTAGAGTTCACAACAGCGACGAATATCCCAAGACAGGTCGGCTTGTCAGGCTCCAGCGCAGTCATGCTGGCAGCCTTGAGGGCCCTCGCACGACGGACCGAGCTCGTCCTCTCACCTCCCGAGCTCGCCCTCCTCGCTTGGGAAGCTGAGACCGTGGAGCTCGGGATCGCAGCCGGCCCCCAAGACAGGGTCGCGCAAGCACACGGCGGCTTGCTCGAAATGGACTTCTCAATGCCCTGGGGCCCGGATTCCTTCCGACATCACGACCCCGCTCTGCTGCCCCCCTTCTTTATCGCATGGGATCCGAGGCCTGGTACGCCTTCGGGTGAAGTGCACGACACCGTGCGCGAACGCTACGACAGCGGCGAAGCGCTCGTCATAGAGACCATGAGTGAATTCCCCCGATTCACCACGGAAGGCATCTCGGCACTTGAAAGAGGTGACCTAGCTTCGTTCCTTGGGTGCATGAACGCGAACTTTGACGCCCGAGCGAAGATCTGGGACCTCAGCGAGCGAGATCTCGAGCTCATCTCTATCGGACGTGAAGCTGGATGCGCCACTAAGTTCACGGGCTCTGGAGGGGCAGTCATTTGTGCGGCCACAGACCTCCCGAATCTTGAACGCGCTGAGGCTGCTTACTCTGCGCGAGCGTTCCCGACCCTACGCCCCACCACAGCCCCCTCGATCACGGAGATCAAAACGTGAGAATCCTTCTCCTCGCAGCCGGCTATGCAACCCGGATGCACCC
>JAPKBY010000608.1 GCA_028823185.1 Planctomycetota bacterium | reverse complement strand
TCAGTGAAGCGAATCGCCAGCGCGTAGTGACCGACGAGCGTTACATCTTCTGTGAGGAGATCTACGGACACAGTCGCGGGGTCGTGCACTCTGCGTCCAGTGAGCTCATCTACGCAGTGAGCGCAGGGACAGAAGGAGCGTAGTTCCACAGCGCTAAGAGTCGTTTTGACATCATCGGCCCACTCGATCGCGAGGAGGGTGGGGTCACTCTTAGTGATGACCCTGGGTGTGCTGTTGGCGCTCATGGTGGTCGAAGCTCTCGAACGCTTTTGGGGATGGTGGGCGGGACCGGACTTGAACCGGTGACCCCTTAATTTTCAGTCAAGTGCTCTACCAACTGAGCTACCCGCCCACGGGTGTCCGCCGCAAGCAGCGGCGAGTGAGGAATGATGCACACGTGACGCCGGAGCGTCAATCCGTCAGTTGGATTCAGTGAGCACGCGGCGGGCATCTTCGACGTCGAGGGCGATCTGTGCGCTGAGCGCTTCCACGCCATCGAAGCGGCGCTCCTCTCTAAGGCGTGCCACAAATTCGAGCTCTAGGAACTGCCCATAGAGGTCACCGGCGAAGTCGAGGAGGAGGGCTTCAACCTGCGGTCGCTCAGCTGGAGTTTCGTCCACAGTAGGCCTGTAACCGATGTTTGCTACGGCCTGGTAGACCTCCTTGGGGGCCTGTGGCTGGTCAGCGTCGATTTGCCTCACGAGGCAGGCATAGACGCCTGTAGGGGGGCTGAGCTCGTGATGGAGGTTCAAATTGGCGGTGGGGAAGCCGAGCTGTCGGCCTAGCCCGCGACCTTTTACGACCTCGCCAAAGGCTGAGACCCGACGGCCCAGCATGGCCTCAGCGCTCCCGAGGTCACCGAGCTCCACAGCCTCCCGGATCGCAGTGCTAGAGACCGCGCGCCCAGCGACCACGACCTTTTCGGAGACCTGGACCTCGTGACCGAGCTCACGCAGGAGCGCAGGGGTGCCTCGCTGGTCGAGGCCGAACTTGCTGTCAAAGCCAAGGACGAAGGCGCGGGCGTTCATCCCGGCGACGAGGATCTCCGAGATGAATCTCTCAGCGCTGGTGTTGCGTGTCTCTTCATCAAATTGCAGGACTAGAGTGTGCTCGATGCCTGCGCGCCGAAAGAGCTCTAGGCGGTGCTCGAGGGTCGTGAGAGTCTTAGGCGCGCGACCGAGCAAGAGCTTCTTCGGGTGGCCGGAGAAGGTCACTACGGACGGGCGAGCACCCATCGCTCGAGCCCTCGCGACGTTATCCGCGAGGATCTGCTGGTGTCCTTTATGGACGCCATCAAAGACGCCGATGGAGACCACTGAGCCAGCCCGTTGAGGCGCAGGCAGCTCACTCTTTGATCGCGTTACGATCATGGCATGGAGACCCGAGGTCTCAGGCGTTGCTCTCTTCTCGCTTGCGGCGCTCTTGATAGCGCGCGACGAGATCTTGAAGCACGTGCTTGTTGCGGACCTTATCTGCGGGCGACATGCGGTCTACGAGGAGGACGCCCTCGAGGTGGTCGTATTCGTGTTGGACGACGCGAC
>JAPKBY010000607.1 GCA_028823185.1 Planctomycetota bacterium | reverse complement strand
GCCGTCTTGAACTGCTTGCTGCGGATCTTCTCTTCAGCCTGGATCATCAGCAGACCTGTATCCGCTGGAGAGGCCGCCAGACCATCCTCTAGCTTCTTTCGTGCCTCCTCTTCTTTCCCGGTCGCGATCAGCGCACCGATGAGCGCCCGAAAGAACGCAGGCGACTTAAGCCCGGCGCTCTCGGCGGCTTGAAGACGCACGAGAGCCGCCTTCTCGTTCCCTTGCTTACCCAGGACATCGGAGAGCGCCAAGACGGTCTGCTCATCCTTGGGTTTGACGACGATCGCCTGCTCGAGGGCCGCGAGGCGCTCTGGCGCCAGCCCCTGCGCCTCGGCCAAGCGCGACTTGAGCCAATAGGCGGCGTGGATGCCCTCTTTATCTCCAACCTTCTGTGCCGTAGCCAAGGACTGAGCGAGGAGGGCCTGCGCAGCCACATAGTCCTTCTCGAAGAGCGCGATCTGCGCCAGCTCGACCTGAGCTTCAGATTGGTTGGGGTTCAGCTCCAAGAGCTTCGTGTAGAGCGCCTTCGCCTCGGAGATTTCCTTGTTAGCCAGGTGGATCTTCGCGAGATCGACGATGGCGGGTTCGAAACCGGGGTTCAGCTCGATAGCTCGCTTGTAGTTCGCCACCGCGCGAACGATCTCTCCCGAAGAGAGCGCGACCTTCGCCATGAGGTAGAGCTCATTGGGATCGCTGATCTTCTCGGCCTTGAGCGCCTCGAGAGCCGCCGCCGCATCCTCGGTCTTGCCCTCGACCAACATCTTTTGGATCAGCATCTGCTTATCCGCCTGAAGCTGCTCAGGATCGAGCACCTCATCGAGCCGCTTCCCGTACTCACCTTGGTCGTCGAACGCGGACTTGTGCCGCTCCTGAAAGCTCATGAGGGTCTTGGAGAGCTCATGGAGCAGCGCCTTGTCCTTTGGGCTGTCCTTGAGCTTGAGCTCCAGGGCGGCGATGCGCTTCACGTAATCGGTCGGGGCGTCCGAGACCATCGCCTGGACCGCTGGCTTCTTCACGGCCTGCCGAACGGGTCGTGGAGGCAGCTCGCGAGCAGGAGCGCTCTGACCGCCACCCAAGACAAGATTCATCCCGAAGTAGCCCATCTCTGTGAACTGACCCAGGGCGACTCCGGCCAGCACGACGATACCGAGGGAGAAGCCGGCGATCTGCTTCGCCTTCCCACCAGACGAAGATTTACGCCGGCGAGGGCGTGCTCTGCCGCTCTTGCGGTCTCCCGAGGTAGCCGATGCTTCCTCGGGGCCGTCGGCACCGCTAACTCCGAGCGGATCGGCTTCACCGACGCCACCGCCATCGATGTTATCGATCTCAAAGCCACCGCTGAGGTCCTCACCCCCGCCACCGAGGGCTCCAAAGTCCAGCTCCTCCATACCATCGAGGCTTCCGGCATCGGTGTCCGGGCTCGTCATCGATGCGTCCACGGCGAACGGATCATCGTCCTGGGTGGAGCTCATGGAACCGGAGGAACCTCCCCCATCAGCGTCGGCGAAGGGGTCATCATAATCAGAAGGGGAGGAGGAAGAG
>JAPKBY010000606.1 GCA_028823185.1 Planctomycetota bacterium | reverse complement strand
TCGCGCTTCGATAGGTCTCGTGCACAGCGCACTCATCCGTGGCGATGAAGCGCGTTCCCAGCTGGCAGGCTGAGTAGCCCATCTTGAGCGCCTCGACATATTCCTCTTCGGAGCCGATGCCGCCGGCGCAGACGAGCGGAACTCCCAGCCCGCTCATGTCTTCAAAGAGCTCTTTTGGCTGCTGCTCACCAGCGTGACCGCCGGCGCGGCGGTTCACGCAGATCAGTCCGTCCACGCCTTCTGCTAGGGCTTTCTCTGCCCACTTCTTCTCCGTGACGTCGTGATAGACGACACCGCCTGCGGAGTGGACCGCCTCACAGACCCAGCGAGGATTGCCGAGCGCTGTCACGAAGAAGCGCACATCAGCCTCTAGCGCCTCGTCAATCCAGCGTCGCATGCGGTCCTCGTAAACCTTGACGCTCTTCTCGACGATGGCGTTGAAGCCGACTGGCTTTGAGGTGAGATCTCTGACGCGCTTGAGTCCTTCGGCGAAGCTCTTGCCATGCACATAGGCGAAGGAGAGCGGCTGGATGACGCCGAGCGCGCCGGCCTCACTCACTGCCGCGACAAGCTCCGGATTGCTGCAGGGGTACATGGCACCACAGATGAGGGGCACCTCTACGCCTGCGTCTCTGGTGAAGTCTGTCTCTAGGGCGCTCATGATTTCGTTGTCGGGCCGAGGAGCCAGGTGACGGCTATGGAGGAGACTAGCTCTCCTGATGAGTCGTGAGCCTCTGCGTGTGCGAGGAATGCTGTTCGTTCAGTGACCGTGCTAGGCGGGGTGCACTGGCTTCGCACGTCTAATGTCCCGCGACCTTTCTTGTGATAGGTGACCTCGAGTGAGGTGACGATCCCTCGGACATCGTCGGAGAGCGCCGCCATCATGGCCAGCCCGCTCGTTAGCTCGAGCGCGTTGGCCATCGCGATCGCGTGGATGCTGCGGAGGTGGTTCCTGACGCGCCTGCGATCGTGAAGCTTGACGTGCGCGCTGCCCGGCGAGAGCTCCACGACCTTGGGGCGTACGCTGCCGGAGTACGGGACAGTGATGGAGATGGCAGCGTTAAAGAGGAAGCGGCCGAAGGGGTTTCCTCCGAGGCGTCTCCAGGCTGCGAGTAGGCGTTCAGGGTTCATGTTAAGGGCGCTCTGCGCGCTATCTAGGATAGCGTGGGAAGGCTAATTAGAAGTCTTTCGTCTCGAGAGGTTATCCTTCTCCTGTGTTCACCTCACTCGTCTTTGTCCTCGCTGTCGGCCTCGCGGGCCTAATCTTAGGGCTCGGTGCTCCAGTCGGGATCTTGGCTTGGATGACGCTCATAGCCGCAGCCGCTGGAGCGTGGATGGGACCATGGTCGCGCTCGTGGCGTGCGTGGACTCCGCCGCTGGTGTGGGGGCTGCTCCTCTTGATGACTCGTGGCTTGCCAATGCCTTGGATGGCTGCGCTCTCCGTGGCGAGCTTATATGCCGTGGGAATGGGCTTGGGCGCGTGGCTTCCGAGGGAGCGGGCTGCTGCGAGCAGCCTGCTATTGGTCGCAGCGCTCTCCCTGG
>JAPKBY010000605.1 GCA_028823185.1 Planctomycetota bacterium | reverse complement strand
CCTCGGTGTGGGCGATGTTCCAGTCACCACACACGATCATCGGCTTGCCCTCTTTCAAGAGACCGTCCAGCCAAGACACGGCGTGATCCATGAAGGCGAACTTGCGCTCTTGTCTCTCCTCGCTGGATGAACCGGAGGGCAGATAGAGGCTCACCAAGGAGAGGTCCGGGAGGTCAGCGCGGATCGCGCGTCCCTCCGAGTCAGCCCACTCGAGGCCCAAGCCCGGAGTCCAGGTGTCCGGCATAGACTTCGTATAGATCGCTGTCCCTGCGTAGCCCTTCTTCTCCGCGCACTCCCAGCGGCAGTTGTATCCAGCCGGTGAGCGCACCTCATCGGGCACCTGGTCAGGCGTCGCGCGCACCTCTTGCATGAGCAAGTGATCAGGCGCCGTCTCACTCAACCAGCTCGTGAAGCCCTTGCGCTCTGCCGAGCGGATCCCGTTCAGGTTCAAGGAGGCGACGGTGAAGGTCTCAGGCTTTTTCGGAGGCATTTGGTTTCTGGTTGCGAGCGAGACGTGAGGTGAACAAGAAGCCCAAGATGCATAGACCGAGCGCCTTCAAGATGTCAGCGGTGCTGGGGCTGAAGCGCACATACTCGCGGGAGAGATCTTCCAGATCCTCTGCGCTCTTTCCTGCAAAGTCGACCTCGAACTGCGCGACGAGCTCCTCGGATAAGTCGAGCTCGTACTTGTCATTAACCACGGAGGTCGCTGCACCACCCAAGAGGTCAGTGACAGCAGCGAGCCCTCGATCGTAAACGAGGAAGCGGTGCTCGGGCTTTTGGAAGGGCCACAACCCGACGACCGAGCCCACGAGCAGCCCGAGCAGGAGAGCGTGCGTGACGCGCGGGGCGCGCTCCAGGGCGGAACGGATCGCGTTGGAGAGCAGGCCTACTCCCGCCACGACGCCGACTCCGAAGGGGAGGAGGATAACGAGAGAGCCCATGAAGTCCTCACTCAACACCGCAGGGCTGAGAGCTCCAATGATGGCATCGTAGAGGCCGCACAAGACCAGGACATACGAGCCGCTGATCCCCGGGAGCACCATGCTCGAGGCCGCGACCGCGCCGACGATGAACAGGACGAAGACGCTCTCTGGGAGCGAGTTGCCCTCTGAGGCGAGCGCGATCCCCACCAAGAGCGCGAAGCCTGCGAGGAAGGCGAGAGCTTCCGCGAACTTAGGTCGTTTGACCTCTCGCGCGAGCGTAGGAACGCTTCCGAGCGTCAGACCTATGAAGACGCTGTAAGCCGCCCAGCGATGGAGATTGACCGCGTACACCGCGGACCCTGCCAACGCGAGCACAGCGGCGACAGCGCCCATCCCCAGGAGGCCGAGGAAGCGGAGGTCATCGTGGGTAGGCTTGAGGCGAGAGCAGCGCGCGATCGCTCCGATGAAGCGATCGTAGAGGCCGACGGCGAGGATGAGCGTTCCGCCGCTGACGCCTGGCACAAGGTTCGCGAGCCCCATGAGGACGCCGCCAAAGACGGCCTGTTGCGCGGGCACTTTTTCAGGAGCAGAACTCATTGAGTAGCGATCCTGCGGAGTCT
>JAPKBY010000604.1 GCA_028823185.1 Planctomycetota bacterium | reverse complement strand
ATCGAATCGCTTGGATGCCCGGAGACGGGATCGGAAATGACGTGATGGAGGCGACGAAGCTCGTCCTCGACAAGCTCAACTTTGACGCTGAGTACGTCCACGCCGACATCGGCTGGGAGTTCTGGTGCAGCGAGGGTGACGCGCTCCCTGAGAGGACCATCGGTCTCTTGCACAACGTCGACGCCGCCCTCTTCGGTGCGATCACTTCTAAGCCCAAGGAAGAGGCTCAAGCTGAGCTGACACCAGAGCTCCAGGCGAAAAACATCACCTACCAGAGCCCGATCGTCAGGCTCCGTCAAGAGTTCAACCTCGCGACGAACTTGAGGCCTTGCAAGGGCTACCCGGGTAACCCGCTCAACTACAAAGACGACATCGACCTCGTCGTCTTCAGAGAGAACACTGAGGATCTCTATGTGGGCGTCGAGTATCACCCCGTGCCGGAGAGCCTCTCTGCGGAGCTTTCTAAGCACCCCAAGTGGGAACGCTTCATCGAGAAGGCACCGCTTGAAGACATCGCTATCAGCTTGCGTATCAACACTCGCGAGGGTTGCCGCAGCATCGTCAAGGCAGCCTTCGAACACGCGAAGAAGTTCAACTACCCGACGGTCACTGTCGTCGAGAAACCGAACGTCGTCCGTGAGACCTCGGGCCTCATGGTCAGGACCGCTCGTGAGGTCGCGAAGGACTACCCGGGGATCGATCTCTGGGAGACAAACATCGACGCGATGTGCATGTGGCTCGTGAAGAACCCGCTCGACTATGGAGTCCTCGTCTCTAGCAACATGTTCGGTGACATCGTGAGTGATCTCTGCGCTCAGCTTGTCGGAGGCCTTGGCTTCGCGAGCTCAGGCAACATCGGAGATAAGCTCGGCGTCTTCGAGCCCACGCATGGTTCGGCTCCCAAGTACGCGGGGCAGTACAAGACCAACCCGATGGCGATGATCCTGACAGCCAAGCTGATGCTCGATTGGCTCGGTGAGAAGGAAGAGGCTGCACGGTTAGACGCTGCCGTGGCCCAGACGATCGCGGAAGGGAAGGTCTGCACCTATGACATGGGCGGGACGAACACCACGCTCGAGGTCGCCGAAGAGGTCGCGCGCAACCTCTAGCGCGCGGCGCTAAGGATTGCGGTCTAGTTCGGTGCGTGCGCGCGCGTGGCTCTTAGGGATCCTAGGAGTCCTCGCGGGCTTAGTGCTCTGGCTCAGCTTCTCGTTCAGCCCCTCTGAGGTGGCTGCCGGGGCTATACAGGCAGCTTTTGGGCTAGAGCCGAGCGATTGCCCTGGCTGCGCACTGTGTGGGCTGTCGCGCGCCTTCTCGTTTGCCTCACGTGGGGAATGGCGAGTTGCGGGAGAGTTGAATAGGCTGTTCTTTCCAGCGTATGGCCTCTCTTGGTTGTTCGCGCTCTCTGGGGCATGGGTGGGCGTTCGCCAGCTTTGGCCTAAGAGGGGAGATGGAAAAATGTCATGAAGACGATCACAGGTATCTTTCTCGGACTCGCGGTCTTCACCGGCTTTGTCGGTTTCTTTCCCTGCGTGGGGTGGCTCAATTG
>JAPKBY010000603.1 GCA_028823185.1 Planctomycetota bacterium | reverse complement strand
CACTCTACCAACTGAGTTATCGGGGAAGCGTGCGGAAGGATAGCCCGCCATGCACGCGAGTCAAGCGGGAGACTTTGATGGAAGCTCTCCAGCGCAGAGCTTGGATAGGAAGTCATGCGGGAGGACACAGGGCTGGAGGGGGAGTTTCGCCAATTCATAGCTAGGCAGAGCCTCTCTCGGCGTGACAGCCCCTAGGTCCCCAAGCCCGCAGCTGTGAGACAGCCATCTGACCAGGATTTTGGGGTCTACGCCTGCTTCCCTCATGGCTTGCAGGGAGAGAGCGTCAGAGCGCTTGGCTAGCCGCTGGCGGTTAGAATCCATAACCATAGGCACATGGATCCAATTGGGGCGCGGAAGCCCTAGGGACGCCTGCAGGGCAGCTTGTGGCCCACAGCTTGTGAGGAGATCATCAGCGCGCAAGACCTCAGTTACGCCCTGAGATGCGTCGTCAACTGAGACCGCGAGGTGATAGGCGGGATGCCCATCCCTGCTCGTCACGGGGAAATCACCGAAATCACTCTTGGGTGACAGGCTGATGTCTCCCAAGAGGCCGTCCTTGAAGCGAAGCTCCTCTTCAGGGCATTTAAAGCGCAAGGCTGCCTCTCTGCCGCTCACTCTTTGGGCCTCTGCCAATGAGCTAAATAGGCCCCGACAGGTTCCCGGATAAACAGCGCTAGCATCTTCAGCATGCGGAGCGGCAATGGCAGCCTGAACCTCGCTGCGAGTGCATACGCAGGGAAAGACCATCTCCCTGGAGAGGAGCTCCTCTAGAGCCGCCCTCAGTTCATCGCTGCGCTCGGATTGATGGCTGCTCTTGCCGTCCCATGTCAGGCCGAGCCACTCAAGGTCCCTATGGCAGGCATCTGAATACTCAGCGCTACACCGCGAACGGTCCAAGTCCTCAAGCCTGAGGAGGATTGACCCGCCCTGAGAGAGGGCGTTCCACCAGGCAATGAGGAAAGTGCGTGCGTGCCCCACGTGAAGGAGGCCAGTCGGGCTGGGGGCGAATCTGGAGACCACATTCATGAGCTCAGATTAACCAAATTCGGCGCTGCAAAAGAATGCAGAGGGGCGCCGTCGCGCTCGCGTCTCTCTAGTAGCGGTAGTGCTCCGGCTTATACGGGCCGTCAACGGGAACGCTGATGTACTCAGCTTGCTCGCTGCTTAGAGTCGTGAGCTTGGCGCCGAGCTTGCCGAGGTGAAGCCTCGCGACCTCCTCATCGAGCTTCTTGTCCAAGCGATAGACCCCGACGTCGCGGTCGGTGTTCTCCCGGATGTCGATCTGGGCGATGGTCTGGTTGGTGAAGCTGTTTGACATCACAAAGCTGGGGTGCCCCGTAGCACAGCCCAGGTTGATCAGTCGCCCTTCTGCTAGCAAATAGATCGAGTGACCGTCGGGGAAGGTGTAGCGACTCACCGGACCGCCGGGGATCAGATCGCCCTTGACGATCTCTTTGGTCACGCCGGGCATGGCCTCCATAGCGGCGACCTGGATCTCGTTGTCGAAGTGGCCGATGTTGCAGACGATCGCCTGGTCCTTCATCCGGCTC
>JAPKBY010000602.1 GCA_028823185.1 Planctomycetota bacterium | reverse complement strand
CGAGTCTGAGGCGCTAGCGCGCTCGTCGTGCCTTGAGCTTGAAGTCGTCTAAGACCCTTGTCTGTTTCAGATCTAAGGCGCTCTTTTTTATGGGGCCTAGGAGACAAGGCTGGAGAGAGAAGTCCCCGCCGCTCTTGTTTCGGTTGTGCCCTTCGATCGCGAGGATCATAGGGTCACCGTTGGAGAGCGAAGCGAGCTCTGCTCCACCACCGAGGGAGAAGAGCTCCCAGCTCTTGGCCTCGTGCGCTTCGATGTCCTTCGCGAGAGCGCCGCTGCCTGAACCGATGGATGCTCGCGCGATCTCTACGCCGTTTAGGTAAGCGATGAAGCCGTCGTCATAACGGACGCTGAGAAAGACCTCTTCTTGCGCAGCAAGCTTCAAGGGGTCGAGCGATGCGCGGAGATAGACCCGGCTGTACTCGCCCCTCATCCCTTCTAAGACGGTCGTGTCGTCTTCATCCGCGAAGCCGAATCCAGCGAGGCCGGTGGGCCAGCTAGAGTCATCGAAGGCTGTGCCACGCCATGAGTCGTCGGCAGGGTCAGCTCCAGCGAGATAGCTCCATTTTGTGTCGGTAGAGAGCAGAGGGATGTGATCTTCCGGTGAGATCCCTCGCATCAAGAAGACAGGCGGAGCGAGGATCTGTGAGCGCAGCTCATCAGCGGTGAAATCGAGCAACACGACGTGATGTGACTTTCCGCTCATGCCTGGACCTTGAAGGAACCAGCGGTCTGAGCGTGGATCGCGTTGGGGTACACCGAGTCCTCCCTCGCCGATGTAGATGACACCGGTGGAGTCTTTCGCTTCATCGCGGATGGGGACGGTGCGCTTCACTGCGTGGCCGTCAGACTCGAGGGCGATGTCGAGGTCGTAACGCTCGAAGAGTGGCACCCAGTGCGGCTTCGCCGCTGCCGGATCTTTCACAGCTGGGTAGATGGCGCGGTGGTATTGAGCGAGCAGCCAGCGACGCTCGGGTCGTAGCCTCGCGAGCTCTGCCTCAAGGAAGACGGCCTGGTCTCCGGCCGCGCTGATCTCAGTGTTGAGGGTGAGCAGTGAGACCTCTGGTGAGAGATCTGTTGAGTAATAGTTGAGGCCTTCAGCTCCGGGGTTGTCGAAGACCTCGTCAAAGATCGGGCCGGGTTCGTGGTTGCCGCGGGTCGGGATCATGGGGAGCACGCGGCCAGCAGGTGAGGTGGTCAGCTCGTTTTGGCTCAGCCAGACTCTCCAGTGCGCCCAAAATTTGCCCCAGATGATGTAGTCACCTCCGTGTGCGAAGGCGATGAGCTCAGGGTGCTTGTCGGCCAACTGCCCGATGAAGAGGTTGATCTGTTGCCGGTCTTCGATGCCTGTGCGTGAGTCTCCACCGTGGAGCAGCTTGAAGGGGCGATCATCGGCTGGACCCGTCTGAAAGTGCAGCTCTCTTGAGCGCTCGCCATCGCTTTCGATCTGGAACCAGTAGGTGGTGGAGGGCTCTAGCTCTGTGATCCGTGCGTGATGATAGTGGGCGCTGGTGATCTTCCCGACCTCAGTCTCATCTAGGGTGTATTGGCCGG
>JAPKBY010000601.1 GCA_028823185.1 Planctomycetota bacterium | reverse complement strand
GGTCTCGCGCGCCTCAACCCGCCCGTATCAACCGGCTCAGGCAGCGCTCAACGCGCGCTCGACATGACGGCCAGCCCGCTCTCCAACGTCCAAGCCGGAGACACTCACCACTTCCAACTCTGGTACCGCGACCCCGCCGCTGGCGGCGCCAACTACAACCTCACCGACGCCCTAGAGATCACCTTCTGCCCCTGACCTCGCCATCTCCTCCCCACGTACACCAAAGTGACGCCGCTATGAGACCCGTCTCCTCGCTCTTGATCGCAGCCGCCCTCCTCTTCTCTCCTGTAGCCTCGGCTGATGTGAAGTTGCCGACAGTCATCGACAGTCACATGGTGCTGCAGAGAGACACACCGCTGACCATCTGGGGTTGGGCAGACGCCGGTGAAGAGGTCACCGTCAAGCTCGGCGGGAACTCTGCGAAGGCGACGACCGGGGAGGACGGACAGTGGAGCATGGAGCTCCCCGCGATGAAGGCCAGCAGGAAGCCCCACTCCATGACCGTGACCGGGAACAACGAGATCAAGCTAAAAGACATCCTCATCGGTGAAGTCTGGGTCGGTTCGGGACAGTCCAACATGGAGTGGCAACTCCAGAGCACCGCAGGCGCCACGGAGGCGATCAAGGACGCCGACTTCAAATACATCCGCCTGTTTCATGTCCCGAAGGTTCAAACGCCATCCCCCGCCAAGGATGTGGTCGCAGACTGGAAGGTCTGCACACCCGCGAACATCCCTGCCTTCTCCGCGGTGCTCTACTACTACGGGAAGAAGCTGCACGAAGAGCTCGATGTGCCGATCGGACTCATCAACAGCTCTTGGGGTGGCTCGGCGATCGAACCCTGGACGATCGCCAACGGACAGTCCGGCGGGATGTACAACGGCATGATCGCGCCGCTCCTCTCTTTCTCCGTGCGCGGAGTGATCTGGTACCAGGGCGAGACGAATGTCCTGCAAAAGAACGGCCTCGCCTACTACGACCGCATGAAGGCGCTCATCGAGGGCTGGCGAAGCTCTTGGGGCCAGGAGCACATGCCCTTCTACTATGTACAGATCGCCCCTTGGAAAGGGAGCTATGGTCCTGGAGAGCTGCCGGCCTTGTGGGAGGCTCAGGCGAAGACGCTGACGCTCCCACACACAGGGATGGCCGTCATCACAGACCTGGTCGATAACATCGCCGACATCCACCCGCAGAACAAACTCGATGTCGGTGAGCGCCTCGCGCGTTGGGCGCTGGCGAAAACATACGGCGAAAAGAAGGTCGTCTACTCGGGACCGCTCTACAAATCGATGGAGATCAAGGGGAGCAAGATCCAGATCAACTTCGCCCACGCGAAGGGCCTGAAGGTCCGCGTAAAGAAGCCCCTCTCTGAGTTTCAGATCGCCGGCGCCGACGGCGACTATGTCCCTGCTAAAGCGAAGATCGTCAGCGGCAAAGTCGTCGTGAGCGCAGCCGGAGTCAAGGAGCCCAAGAATGTCCGCTTCGGTTGGCACGCGCTCGCGAACCCCAACCTAGTGAACGCAGCCGGCCTCCCTGCAGCCCCCTTCCAAACAGAGG
>JAPKBY010000600.1 GCA_028823185.1 Planctomycetota bacterium | reverse complement strand
GGGCTGTCGTCGGTGTAAGCGAGGAGATACCCGCTGCGATCTTGGAGGCTGTAGCGATAGTCCGCATGAGAGGCCTCCGTCTGCCCGAAGCCTGGATAGAGCTTGTCCGTCCTGGGGACATCAAAGTCAGTGTGACGCCGTGCGACAAAGCGCAAGGAGCGAGAAGAGTCGAGCGCGTGTTCCATGCTCGCGAAGCGCCCCTGAGACTCATAACCCGTGAAAGGCTGCCGCTCTCCATCACCCATCCTCAGATCACCCCAGTCGGCTTGTGAGCCTCCGAGGACCCACCCAAAATCGCCGACGCTCCCACGAGTCACCCCTTCTGCGCGGAGGCCACTGCTGGCGCCCACAACATTCAAGTTGATGTCAGCTCCTACGAAGGCCTCAGAGGTCGGGCTCTGATTGATCGTCCAAATGGAGATGACGCCTCCGAGAGCATCTGATCCGTAGATGATTGAGTTTGCGCCACGGATCAAGTCCACGCGCTCAACGATCGCAGGGTCGATCATGTTGAGGCTTTGATTCGGACCGTAACGGGTCGTCGAGTCATTGAGCCTGACCCCATCGACCATGATGAGGATTTGGTTCCCGAGCAGGCCACGCATGACCGGCGCCCCTCCACCTTGATTCGTCTCTTGAAGCCAGACTCCACCGGCTTTTGCGATGGCGCGCGGAAGGGAGCGCTCACCTGTCGCGCGTAGCTCATCTCCGTTGAAGTGTTGGACCTTCGCGACCGTCGTGGTGGCGGTGTCTAAGGTGCGCGGAGCGAGGATGACGCTCTCAGGGAGCACGATGTCCTGAGCTAGCGCGAGGAGGAGTGCGGTGATCATGAAATCTGACTTTCTAAGGTTCTGACTTTCGAAGCAAGGACTTCAACGTTCAGAACGCGAGCGCTCCCTCATAGTTCACTCAAAGCAGGCAGCTCATTCAAAAAAAAGCGCCCGCAGTCCAACTCTGGGGACCGGCGGGCGCCTTATATGGAGCGGCTGAAGGGATTTGAACCCTCGACATCAACCTTGGCAAGGTTGCGCTCTACCACTGAGCTACAGCCGCAATCCCCTCTTGGGGGTGGGAAAGATTACCTGCCTCCTTGAAGAAGGCAAGTGCTTGCCGCGAAGGAGCCTCATCACCCCCGCCTAGACCGCATCAAGGAGCCGACCTGAGCGCCCGCCTCTGAGGCCGCATCGAAGAGGCTCTCACCGCTTCCTAAGCCCCAGGCGAGGAGCGTCGCGTGACGGCACCCTGTGCCTCTTAATTCACCTAAGACGCGCTCAAAGGGCAACCAGCGCGGTTCTGAGCCTTCCTCGCACACCAAGTCCACGAGAGCGCCCTCAGCATGCCCACCCTTCAGGACGACCCCTCGTGCTCCTCGCCCCAAGAGCTCCTCAGCTGCTTTGATCCGTGCCCCAAGGTCCCTGTTTAATTCTTCAATTCTTCGGCCAGTCAGCTCCGCCGCCTCGTCCAGATTGGGCGTCAAGACACAACCAGTCGCCAGCAGAACCTCCTTGAGGGCCAGCAGTCCGGCCTCATCTAGGAATCGCCCCCCGTGAGTTGGGG
>JAPKBY010000599.1 GCA_028823185.1 Planctomycetota bacterium | reverse complement strand
CATGCAGCGCACGCGCCTGAATGTGTGTTGAAAGAGAAATGCCGAGGCTCCGGCTCCACCTCTAGTCTGAACCCACAGGTCGGACAGCTCCCTCTCGTTGAGTGGTCGCAGCGAACGCCATCTGTCGAGACTGCAAAGACGTCACCATCGGAGAGCTTTGCAGCCTGCTCTACCGCATCAGCGATCCTTGCGCGACTCGCCGCGTTAAAGCTCACCCGATCAACAACGATGCCGACATCCTTCCCCTTCTGAGGCATCTCTTCGTCTAGACGAAACTCGACGCCGTCAATCAGGACCCTTGCATAGCCCTCCGACATGAGCGATTCAATTCGGCTGCGAAGGGAGGCCATCGCATTCTTGGCGCGGAGAGGAGAGACAACCCAGCCCTTAGAGCCAGCCAGGGTCTCAACGATCGCTTTTGCGATCGTGCTTGGGTCCAAACACGCCAAGGCCGCGCCATGCTTAGGACAATGTGGGTCTCCAGCCCTCGACCAGAGAACGCGCAAGTGATCGTGAATTTCCGTGGCTGTCGCAACGGTAGACCGCGGCCCGCCGCGTACCCCGCGTGCTTCGATGGCCACCGTCGGACCGAGCCCATCGATGCGCTCAACGGGAGGACGGTCACCGCCGCCAAGGAATTGGCGAGCATAGGTCGAGAGTGACTCTACGAAGCGGCGCCGACCCTCGGAGTAGAGCGTGTCCAACGCAAGAGAGCTCTTACCTGAGCCGCTCAACCCCGAGACAACAGTCAACTTGTTTCGAGGCAAGTCAACATCGATCGATTTGAGATTGTGCGTACGTGCACCGCGCACCTCGATCTGATCTGGGATGGAGGCGCCTTTCGTCTTCTTCTTTGCCTTCGACGCCTTCTTCTTGCTGGGGGGGCGTAATGCCACGCCCGTGTATGACTTTTTGATCTTCGCTAGCGCGGATGGACGCCCTGCGAAGACCAGCTCGCCACCCTCGAATCCACCTTCGGGGCCTAGATCAATGACATAGTCGGACGCCCTCACGAGGTCCATGTGGTGCTCGATCACGAGGACCGTGTGCCCATCATCAACGAGGCGCTGTAGGGCCCCGACTAGCCGAGCCACATCCGAGCCGTGCAAGCCCGTGGTCGGCTCATCAAGGATATAGAGGGTCTTCGGGCCGCCTCGCTTAGAGAGATGGCTCACCAGCTTGATGCGTTGAGCCTCTCCCCCAGAGAGGGTCGTGGAGGGCTGCCCTAAGCGCAAATAACCGAGCCCAACATCAAGCATCCAGCGTAGCGGCCCTGCGATCTTAGGGTGATCGACAAAGAACTCAGCCGCTTGCTCTACGGTCATATTGAGAACGTCAGAGATCGACTGGCGCTTGTATGTGACCTCGAGCGTCTCTCGCTGGAACCTGAGGCCACCACAGACCTCACATGGGACAGTGACAGCCGCGAGAAATTGGAGCTCAACACACTGAGCACCTGCGCCACCGCAGGCTTCACAGCGACCGCCCTCAACGTTGAAGCTGAAGCGCCCCTTGGGATAGCCGCGAAGCTTGCTCTCGGGAAGACTCGCGAAGAGGTCA
>JAPKBY010000598.1 GCA_028823185.1 Planctomycetota bacterium | reverse complement strand
GCGAACTCGTCGCCAAAGTCCATCGCCAAGACGTCGACCTCTTCAAAGGTGTAGCGTCCGCTGGTGGGGCTGTAAGGAATGCCATACTCCCAGGTGCTGCCATCCGAGGCGTTGATAACGAGCTCGACCTGCGTGTCACCTTCGACGGGCTTCACTTCAAAGGACACAACTTCGTATTCACTCATGGGGGATATGGGGGATTGAGAGGTGGCCGTGGAGGTCCCACCTCGGAGAGTTCATATTACCTATTCCGATGGAGTAGGCGACTCATCTCTGTGGGCCTCTTCGGTCCTTCGCATGCCTCTGATGGCCTTGTCTACTGGATCGGCAGGTGGTCGTTGTGGCTGAAGCTCTAGATCGTCAAAGAGGGTGGGCTCTCGCAGGGTCTCTTGAACGCGCTCCACGGTCAGCCTTGAGCTGTTTAGTTTTACGCCCATGTCGTGGGCGAGTTCTCCTTCTGGCCCGCCCGCTCGCTTCGCTAGATCGCCAAGGTCACCTTCAAGCCCATAACAGAGGATGGTGTCTCCGACCTCTAGGCAGATGTCGGGTTGGGGTGCCGCCAAGATAGACCCGGAGCGACGGCGGACATTTAGAATGAGGATCCCCTCTTGGTTGAGAGCGAGCCTCCGGAGGGGGCCTCCGGTCAACCAGCTGTCGGGCTCTACGATCAACTGTGCCACCGAGAAGCCTTTGTCCATTCTCAGGAGCTCCTCATAGTCGTGGATCCGGAGGGTCCCAGAGCGCAGCAAGAGGCGCGTCACAATGGGAATAAAGAGCTTGTCTAGGGCCTTGGTGCGTACGACGACTGCGAGGCCGAGGAGACAGCCGAGCATCCACCAAGTCCGCTGCTGGATGTCATCCCCAGCGGTCGTGAAGGTGACAACAACGGTCACGAGGGCAGAGCTGACGCCGATGCTGCCGAGATTCATCATCGCGCGGACGACGCGTCTGCGGGACGGGTGGCTGACGAGGTTCTCAGACTCTGAGGTCGTAAAGCCGGCCCCCGTAAACGCGGATTGAGCCTGGAAGCTGGCGACGTCCCAAGAGAGCCCGGTTAGCTTCAGGGCGACCGCTCCGCCGCGCACGACGAGCATGCTGACGAGGACGACGAGGACAAAGGAGAAGACGGCGATCATGTTGAGGAGCAGGGCTGCCCAAGGAGTCTAGTCTCGTAGGGGGGGAACTTGGAACCTCTCTCCCAGAGAGGCTTGACCCGTTAGGTGAATGGCTAGACGATGACGTAACTCGAGAACCCTCACTCAGCAGCAACATGCCTCAAAATATCGTCGAGAAGATCGCTCAATCCCACGCCTTAGGCCTGACAGAGGGACACCTCGTACAGAGCGGTGATTTTCTTCGGGTGCGCCCAGCGCACGTGATGACACATGACAACACCGGCGCGGTGATACCGAAGTTCAAGAATATTGGCGCGACGCGGATCTCAGATCCCGACCAGCCCGTCTTCACGGTTGACCATGACGTTCAAAACACGAGCGAGGCGAACCTTTCAAAGTATGCCGGCATCGCAGCCTTCGCTGAAGAGCATGGAGTGAGGGCGTACCC
>JAPKBY010000597.1 GCA_028823185.1 Planctomycetota bacterium | reverse complement strand
GGCCGCTGAGAGGCTCCTTCAAATAGCCGGACAAGTGCTGAAGCGCGTTGACCTTCCTCCCGAGCGTCGACCGCCCCTGCAGAGTGTCTTGAAAGAGCGCCCCATAAGCATCGAGGGATTCAGTGAGAGGCCTCCCTTTCAGGTCTGCCACGATCCTGCCGAGCTCTCTGTATTTCTGGTCATCATGCGTCTGGAGCAAGAGCTTGTGGATCTGATGAAACTTGACGAGCTCACCAGGCCTCCGATCCTCCGCCACAAAGGCGCGCCAACGCGCGCGACAGTAGACACGCGTCAAGAAGTGCTCTCTCAACCCTGGATCATTCAAGCGCCCGTCTTCCTCCAAAGGGAGCAGCGGGTCTTTGGCCTGCAGCGCGGCCGCGAAGATCCCAACGCCGGATTTGCTGGCGCTGCTCTTCGAGTAGACCTTCACCCTCGATATGCCACACGAGGGCGAAGCCTTCTTAAGGATGAAGCCATCGAGAGCTTCCACGCCCATAGCTGAGGTCCGCTCCTGTGCGTGCTCCTGCATTCGTTCTGTCAGGTCCTCACCAGAGGAGGAGAGGATGAAGCGCGGTCCGTCCTCGGCACTTACTAAGCGGGCCGTCGGGCGCGGTGTCCCCAGCCCTGCCTCTACCTCAGGGCAAACGACGGAGTACGAGGCATAGCCCTCAAGCTCGTCTGTCACGAAGCGGTCCCGCTGGTGTCCGCCGTCATAGCGAACCTCTTCGCCCATCAGGCAAGCGGAGACACCCAGGCGCAGCTTCGGCCACTCAACCCCCACAGGCTCCGCGCTGTCAGCGCTGTCAGCGCTCACCCTTAGCCTCTCCCAAGCACGGCGCCGAGCGCACCATTGATTTCGGAGTGCCCAAACTGGAAGCCGCACTCCTTCAAGAGAGCGGGCTCAACCCGGATGCTAGCCAACAGCAGGTCATCAGCCATCTCGCCCAGCGCCAAGCGCGCAACAAAAGCAGGCAAGGGGAACAGGGTCGGTCGCTTCAGCGCGCGCCCCAGCGCTTTCGTGAACTCAAGGTTTGTCACTGCGCCAGGCGCGACTGCATTCACAGCCCCAGAGAGCCTCTCATCATCAATCGCAAACCTCGCGATGGAGACCAAGTCAACGAGCGAGACCCAGCTCATATATTGAGTCCCGGCACCAATTTTACCTCCGACACCAAGGCTGAAAGGCAGCAGCATCTTGCTAAGAGCGCCACCCTCTTTAGAGAGGATCACGCCGATCCTCAAAGAGACAACGCGAATGCCTGCGGCCCTCGCAGGCTCAGCTGCGTCCTCCCACTGCCGACACACATCAGGCAAGAAGCCCTCACCATAACTCGCCGACTCAGTCAGGACCGCATCGCCACGATCACCGTAGTAACCGATCGCAGAGGCACACACGATGACCTTTGGCTTCTCAGCCATGGACGCCATCGCCTCACAGAGCGCGCGAGTTCCGGCGACACGGCTGTCACGAATCCGAGCCTTCTTCGCCTCATTCCATCGACCCTCCGCGATGCTCTCTCCGGCGAGGTGAACGACACAACCTACGGCTTCTTCACGTCCAAGCTC
>JAPKBY010000074.1 GCA_028823185.1 Planctomycetota bacterium | reverse complement strand
CTAGGTGAATCTGCACCGGCTGAGATCCTCGACATGAGCTGCCTCGAGTGTCATTCGCGTAACTCATCGGATCGCGTCGCGAGCGCGCTCCCGCTTGAGTATTGGGATGACGTTAAGAAGCTCGCATTCTCGCGGGAAATCGAGCCTGCAGACCCCAAGGTGCTGCTCGCATCTACGCACGCACACTCACTGGCGCTCAGCATTCAGGCGCTGGTTTTAGCGCTCTTGGCGCTCCTCACTCGCTTCTCCCGCAAGCTGATCTCTGGCGTGCTCTGCGTCGCGGGGATCTCCCTCGCCGTGGACATCGCTGGCTGGTGGTTGGCTCGTGGAGATGTGGCCTGGGTGCCTGCGCTGGTCGCCGGTGGAGCGCTCTTTGCCGCGACGAACGCCTTCCTCGCGGTGCTGGTACTCCTCGATCTCGCCCTGCCTGATCGCTCAGAAGGTTGAAGCCAGCCGCGCCTCAGAGGCGTGCGTGGTTGACACGCCCCCAACCGCGCGAATACAACCTCTGCTTGAGCTACTCCTCTGAAGCCCTAAAAAAGGGTCTCTTAGGCGTTCCTTAGGGTCTAGCGACCCTCTGGCTCGTTGCTCGACTCGCCTTTCGGCACCCCAAAATGGCACAAGCAGTCCGTGTTGTCGTCCTCGCTGCAGGACAAGGGAAGCGCATGCATTCTGCGCAGCCTAAGGTCTTGCACTCAGTGTGCGGTCGATCGATGCTCGCTTGGGTCTTGGAGGCAGCTCTAGGCCTCGACCCTGAGAGCGTGGTCGTCGTAGTCGGTCATGGCCGAGACGAGGTGCGAGCCGCTGCGCTCGCAGAGTTCCCCGATGCGCCGATCTCTTTCGTCGTACAAGAGGATCAGCTGGGCACAGGTCACGCAGTAGAGTGCGCCGCAGAAGAGCTCAAGGGCTTCGAGGGCGCGGTCGTCGTGCTCTGCGGAGACATGCCCTTGCTCCGCACTGAGAGCCTCGCCGCGCTGCTTGAAGCGCGCAGTGCTGAGGACATGGCCATGTTGACGAGCTTCACTGATTCCCCGACAGGCTATGGGCGCATCGTCCGTGGCGAAGAGGGTGAGTTGTTGCGGATCGTTGAAGAGCGTGACGCTAGCGCTGAGGAGCGGCTCATTCCCGAGATCAACTCCGGGGTCTACGCCTTCGGCTGCGCTGAGCTCTTGACCTATTTAGGTCGCGTGGAAAGTCAAAACGATCAAGGTGAGCGCTACCTCACGGATGTGCCTGGGATGTATGCCGCTGAGGGACGAGGGGTCGAGCTCGTTGAGCTCCTTGACGCGGATGAAGGTGCCGGTGTGAACAGCCTGGCTGATCTCGCTGAGGTTCGCTGGGGAGTGCAGTTGCGAATTCTAGAGCAGCATCTGAGCTCCGGTGTCCACATTGAGGACCCGGCTACGACCTACATTGATCATGGGGTTGAGATCGGGAGCGGAACCGCGATTCTCCCCTGCACGGTGCTTCGTGGGGGCGTCCGAGTGGGCTCCAATTGCGAAGTAGGGCCCTTTACGCACCTCAGAGAGGGGACCGTCCTCGAAGATGGCGCTCAGGTGGGGAACTTCACCGAGTGCAAGAAATCGACGATCGGGGCAGGCTCGAAGGCCAAGCATCTCTCCTATCTCGGTGACGCCGTGATCGGGAAGGGCGTCAACATTGGCGCCGGAACGATCTTCGCTAACTATGACGGCGTGGCGAAGCACAAGACCCTAGTGGGTGATGGCGCCTTCGTTGGAAGTGGAACGACCATCGTCGCTCCGAATGAGATCGGAGCAGGCGCGACCACAGGCGCCGGAGCGGTCGTCACTCGTTCAGCAAAAATAGGCGACGGCGAAGTTTGGATAGGCGTGCCGGCGCGTAAGTTAGAGAGTGGGAACACACAAGGAAATGGCGGCGAGAGCCCCCAAATAGAAGGCGAAGAGGAGTAAGGATATGGCCGCATTCAATGGAGAGATCACTCTCATCGCAGGGAACTCACACCCCGAACTAGCACAAGCGATCTCGAAGGAGCTCGGGAGACCCTTAGCTGACGCAGATGTGCGCCACTTCCCTGACGGGGAGTGCGACATCAAGCTCAACCAAGACCTGCGCGGGACAGACTGCTTTGTCATTCAATCAACTTGTCCCCCAGTGAATGAGAACTGGGCCGAGCTGCTCTTGATCCTCGACACTCTGCGCCGTTCATCTGCTGGTCGTATCACGGCGGTCATGCCGTACTTCGGTTATGCGCGAAAGGATCGCAAGGATGAGGGTCGCGTCCCGATCAGCGCCAAGGTCGTCGCGAACACTCTCGCTCACGGAGGCGCAGACAGGATCGTCACCCTCGACCTGCACGCTGCGCAGATTCAGGGCTTCTTTGACATCCCCGTCGACCACCTCTACGCGAAGCCGGCCCTCGTCAGTCGCCTGAAAGAGATCACTGATCCCAACCCGATGATCGTCAGCCCGGACGTGGGTGGGATCAAAATGGCTCGTGCCTATGCCAAGGTGCTGGGCAATGCAGACCTCGCTATCGTCGATAAGCGCCGAATCTCTGGATCAGAGATCGCGATCGAGCACATGATCGGTGATGTGAGCGGTAGACCCGTCATAATCGTGGATGACATGATCTCTACGGGGGGTTCCATCAGCGAAGCGGCCCGGATTTGTCGGGACCAGGGGGCCTCCAGCGTCACCATTGCAGTGAGCCATGCGGTCTTCTGTGGACCGGCTTTAGAGCGTCTTGAGGCCGCTCCGGTCGACAAAGTTCTCGTTTCGGATACCATTCCGCGCAATGAAGTAGACCTGCCGAGCAAGATCGAGGTCGTCTCGGTCGCTCCATTGCTCGCTAAGGCGATCACAAATATCCACGACGCCAAGTCCGTCAGCTCTCTCTTCTAGGAGAGGGGCGGCCAAAGCTACTTGAAACACTAGGCGCCGCCGGCGTCTGTATTACAGTTCCACTAAGAGTCCACGAAGCCTCAGAAGCTCCGATCAACGGAGCGATTCAGGAGTACCCAGTTCGATGTCCGATAGCAGTGTCCTCACGGCCGAGAGCCGCGAAAAAGTTGGTACCCGTTCCTCACGTGCGTTGCGTAGCGAGGGGCGTATCCCCGCTACCCTTCAAGCCGAGGCCGGGAACGCCCATGTTGACTTCAGCATCAACGAGCGCGAATTCCTCGCGAGTCGTCGTCATCACGTCCACCTCTACGACATCGAACTCGCCGGCGACAAGCACACGGCGGTCGTTCGAGAGCTACAGTGGGACACCTTCGGTGACAGCATCATTCACATCGAGTTCCGTCGCGTAACGCGTGGGGTCGAGATCGAATCAGAGGTGGAGATTCAGACCATTGGTCAAGCGGACGGGGTGGTGAACCTGCTCGTCTCGCACCTGACGGTGAGTTCGCTCCCCTCCATGATTCCCGACAAGCTTGAGATCACAGTCACTGGCTTGGAAGAGGGCTCGATCCTGAAGGCCAGCGAGATCGTGCTACCTGAAGGCGTCACCTTAGTTGGCGACGCAGATGCAGACATTGCCACGGTCTTTGGCACCAGAGTCGCTCTGGTTGAGGAAGAAGCTGAAGAAGAGGTTGAAGGTGAGGACACCGAGCCTGAGTCTGAAGACGACGCAGGGAAGTAGCTCTCCTCTTAGGGTGTCCAAATTCAGCATTTAGGCATTCTCAGCTCCTCTTTGCTCTCTGCGCTTGCAGAGTGGGTGGGGGGCTGTACCATGTTCGGCCCTCTTCGCAGGGGAGCGTCACTTCTGGCGCGCCCGTGCGGAGGGACTTCCTTAGAAAGACCGTGATGAAAGCTTGCTCACGTCTGCTCGTTGGCCTGGGAAATCCCGGACCGGAATACGAGGGGACTCGTCACAACATCGGCTTTGAGGTCTTAGATCTCATAGCTCTAAGGGAGGGATTGATCTTTCAGAGTGCAAATCAGCTTGAAGGCTTCGACGGTGTCGCAAGGGCTCGTTGCGCCCGGATCTTTGATCCGGACGCGGTGCTCGTGAAACCGATGACCTTCATGAATCGCTCCGGGGAGGCAGTTGCCCCCCTGGCGCAGTGGTCCGGCGCGTCGCCGGAGGATGTCCTCGCCGTCTATGACGACCTCGATCTCCCCCTCGGCGCTCTTCGCCTCCGCTCTGGCGGCGGCGCCGGTGGCCACAATGGTGTGCGCTCCCTTATTGAACAGCTAGGCACCGATCGTTTTCCTCGCTTGCGCGTGGGGATTGGTCGCCCAGCAACCGACGCGGTGCGTCATGTCCTTGGAGAGTTCTCCAGCGACGAGCGACCGGACGTGGACATCTCAGTGGCAGAAGCCGCTGACGCCGCGTTCGAATGGCTCAGAGTTGGTGACCTTGAAAAGCTTATGACGCGGTTTCATAGCCGCTGGACCCAGGGCGAGTCTTCGCCCGACGACAGCCGTCGCAAATAAGCACGGCACAGGAGTTATTGATTTGAATCTTTACGAAGGAATGTTCCTCCTCGACAACAATGTCGTTCGGGAGGACTGGACCAAGGCCAAGGAGGTCGCCACAGGCATCCTTGAGAAGCACGGGGCGTCGGTCACGATCGCTCGTCGCTGGGCCGAGCGCTCGCTCGCATACACGATCAAGAAGGTCAATCGAGGGACCTACATGCTGGCATATTTCGAGGCCGATCCCGGATCGATCACGATCATTCGCCGTGACCTCGAGCTCAACGAGTCGATCATGCGATACCTGGTCCTCAAGTGCGACGCGGTGCCTGAGGGTGAGCAGGAGCTGCATGATGCTGAGCTCTCAACGGACTTCACCGTCCCGGAACCGCCGGAAGATCACGTCGTTGACAGCACTGGTGAAGAAGACAATGAGTCCAACGACTTAGACATCGATGTCGGCTTCGACAGCGGTCTTGATGCTTCTCCAGCAAGACCTAAGGCTGCGGCGCCCAAGGCCGAAGAGAAAGCTGAAGATAAGAAAGAGGAGGCTCCCGCTGCTGAGGTGACGGAGTCGAAGGAAGAGACGAAGGAGGCTCCTGCTGCTGAAGCGACGGAGTCGAAGGAAGAAACAACGGAGGCTGCGGCTTCCGAGGAGGCCTGATTCATGAAGCGTCCCATTAAGAAGTCGACGAAAGGCTGCGACGATCCGCGCCTGGATTACAAAGACCTCGAGACTCTCGCGAAGTATTTGAACCCTCAAGGTGAGATTCATGCTCGCCGCAAGACGGGTTACTGTGCGAAGTGTCAGCGTCAACTCAAGCAAGCGATCAAACGCGCGCGTCACATGGGCCTATTAGCCTTCGTTGGTCAGTAAAGGAGGAATAGAAATATGGCACGTGTTGAATTGATGCTCCGTGAAAACGTCCCGCACCTAGGGAAGTTGGGCGATATGGTCAGCGTTGCTCCTGGCTTCGCTAGAAACTTCCTCCTCCCCCGAGGCATTGCTGCCCCTGCAACCTCTGAGAACCGTCGTGTCCTCGCGCGCAAGCGTGAGCGTCAAGACGCAGAGGACATGGCTCGCAATGTTGAGCTCGCAGCGAGGGCTGCTGCGCTTGGAGGCATGGTCCTTGAGACCACCGAGCGTTCGGATGAAAAGGGCCATCTCTATGGCTCAGTGACCGCTACGCGGATCGCAGAGCTCTTGAATGAGAAGGGCTTTGAGATCAGCGGCGACAGTATCCGTATGGATGAGACGATCAAGGATTCAGGCTCTCACGAGATTGAGCTGCACCTCTTCGGTGAAACTTCTGTGAAAGTGACGATTGAAGTCACTGGAGAAGGTGAGAACCGAGAGGCCTCGCGTGCTGAGATCTTGGCCGAGGTGGACGCGAACGAAGAAGCTGAGGCTGCTGAGTCCACGGAGGCTGCTGCTGAAGCTGCACCCGAGGAAACGGCACCTGAGAAAGCAGCGGAGACCCCCGAAGATTCGGAATAATTGAAGCCGGATCATTCGTGATGAATCACAGGGCCCGATCCTCGTAGAGGACCGGGCCCTGTCCATTTCCTAGAAGAGCAAGACGGTGTATCCTCCTGTCTTGGATCAGGAGAACTTCTACTCCTGTGAACTTCAGTGATCGAGGAGAGGAGACGGATGGACACGAGGGAGTTGGAGGAGCTGGGCATCGTCGAGATGTCCGTTGGTGGTGGGCGGATCCCGCCTCACTCTGAAGAGGCTGAGCAAGGCGTACTCGGAGCGCTGCTCACCGCGCCCTATAGAATCATTGATGCGCAAGAGATGATTCAGCCTGAGGACTTCTTCTCTCGGCGTAACGGCATCCTCTATAGCGCGCTCTTAGAGCAGTCCGACTTGGGCGCACCCGTTGACATGGTGAACATCATGGAGCGGTTGATGGCGCAAGAGCGTCTTGAAGCTGCAGGGGGACGCGCATACATCCTTCAGTTGACGAACTTGGCTGCCGCTCCTGCGCACCTGAATCATCACCTGAAGATCGTGAGAGAGAGCGCTGTCCTCCGCCGCTTGATCGGAACGGCCAATGGCATCATTGAGTCTGCCTACGGCACGCGACCCATTGACGATCAGGTTGAGACCCTCTTAAACCAAAGCGAGAGCGACATCTTTAGCGTCGCCGGAGATAGCGACACCGGCGGTCCGATCCCTATCGGTGACGCGGTGGAGGCGACCTTTAAGCGCCTTGAGTCTGCAAAGCACAATGAACACTCCGGCTTGACGAGCGGCTACTTTGAGCTCGACGAGATGACGGGTGGATTCAGCGGCGGTCAATTGATCATTCTGGCTGCTCGCCCTGCGATGGGTAAGACGGCTTTAGCCTTGAACATGATGCTTAACGCAGCCATGAGCTCGGCTCCGGGAGAGAAGGGGAGGAAGCCGCGCGTCCTGTTCTACAGCCTAGAGATGGGCGCCGAGCCGATCACGAGCAGGTTCCTCTGCATGCGGAGCCAGGTGAACATGAACCGTTTGCGGAAGGCCAACCTCAGCGATCGAGACCTCTCTTCGTTGACAAAGGCCGCCGGAGAGTTGACCTCGCTTAAGATCATGATTGATGACAGCCCAGGCCTGCAGGTCGCTGCGATCAGGAGCCGGGCGCGCCGCGCAAAGCAGCGTGATGGTCTCAACATGATCGTGATCGACTATTTGCAGTTGATGAGTCATCCGCGCTCAGAGAGCAGGCAGATGGAGATCTCTTATATCTCCAGATCTCTGAAGGAGCTCGCACGCGAGCTTGATGTCCCTGTGGTCGCTCTCTCACAGCTCAGCCGCGCCGTTGAGAGCCGCGAAGGTAAGCGCCCACAGCTCTCAGACTTGAGAGAATCCGGCTCGATCGAGCAGGATGCCGATGTCGTGATGATGCTCTACCGTCCGGAGTATTACGAGCAGACCGATGAGAACAGCAACAAGGCTCAGCTCATCTTGGCCAAACAAAGGAACGGTCCCACAGGAACGGTCGATCTTATGTTCTTCAGTGAGACGATGAGGTTCGAGAACCCCTCCCCTTCGATCGCGGAGCCGATGGCGCCGCATGTGTCTTGAGTCACAATAACTCGATCCGCTCTAGGCTGTTTCTGATCACGGCGCTCTGGTTCGGGGCGTCGGTGGCTGCTCATGCGTCGATGAGACCTCTTCCTCAAGATCAGGTGCAGGGACCAGAGCTGGCCGTGGAGCGGGTCCTCCAGGTAGA
>JAPKBY010000596.1 GCA_028823185.1 Planctomycetota bacterium | reverse complement strand
CTCTTTTTTCCGGCGCTCTTTGGCGTGTCATTGCTCTCCCCTTGGTTGCTCGAGCGGACTCTTGGCGAGGCAGGTGGACAAGAGGTCCTCTTGCAGATCGGTGCTCTCGAGGGAGGCGCGCTGGCCGTCGCGCTGGTCTTTGCTTGCTTGCTCCAGCCATTGCTAGAAGAGGTCCTTTTTCGCGGCTTCTTACAGCCGCTCCTCGTTCAGAACTTCCGAGAGCGCGGAGGGATCCTTTTGACCTCCTTGGCCTTCGCGGCCCTGCATGGCGCGGTCGCCTTTCTGCCTGTGTTCTGCCTCAGCCTCCTCTTGGGGGCGATCTATTTGAGGACGCGCTCTCTGCTGGCTGTCGTCGCTGTTCACTCGCTGCATAACAGCATCGTCTTGACCCTCTTCTTGAACTTCCCAGAAGCGCGCGAGCTCTCAGGAGCATCCGTGCTCTTCGGTTGCTAGCCTGTTGAATCGATGAGCCAGTTCCCTAAGAAAGGCCTATTTAAGCGGGTTCCGGAAGGAGCCTTCGCTGCTGAGAACGTGACCCTCACTGGGGATGTGACGCTCGCAGAGGACGTCGGCATTTGGTTTGGCTGCGTGCTCCGCGGAGATGACGCTCCCTTGAGTGTTGGCCGTCGGTCAAACATCCAGGACCTGACGATGATTCACGCCGACACTGGCGTTAGGAACAGCATCGGAGAGGAGGTGACGGTCGGTCATCGCTGCGTCCTGCACGGCGCCGTAGTAGAGGACCGCTGTTTGATCGGGATGGGAGCTGTCTTGCTCGGGGGCTCAAAGATCGGTGCGGAGTCCATCGTCGCCGCAGGTGCGGTGGTGAAAGAGGGAGCAGACATCCCGCCTCGTTCTCTCGTCGTAGGTGTTCCGGCGCGTGTCGTAAGAGAGGTGACGGACTCTGAGGTCGAGATGATCCGTGCAAGCGCTCAGGGCTATGTAGATAAGATCGCTCAGTACTTGGAGGATTAGGAGATGGAGAGAGATTCAATCAATGAGCTCGCGCATACGCCGTATGAACTCAAGCTCGCTCGCTTAGACGCATCTTTGAAGGGGCTGGAGACTGTGCTCGTGGCCTTCTCCGCGGGAGTGGACTCGACCGTCCTCTTGCATGCAGCTCACAGGGTCTTAGGTGAGCGCGCTAGAGCTTTCATCGCAGACTCTGCTTCACTCCCGCGCTCAGAGCTCGCCGAGGCGCGTGAGCTCGCTCGCAAGATCGGTTGTGAGCTCGATGTGGTTGAGACTCATGAACTTCAGAAAGAGAGCTATGCGAGCAATGACTCTGGTCGTTGCTATCACTGCAAACAGACGCTCTTTAACGCCATGTCGATCCGTCTGATGGAGCTCGGCTTTAACTCCATGGTCTTCGGCGAGGTCCTTGATGACTTGAGTGATGACCGGCCTGGTGCATTGGCTGCGATGGAGTCAGGTGTCTGCGCTCCCCTCTCTGCCGCAGGATTTACCAAAGAGGATGTGCGGCGCTATGCCCGCGATCATGAGCTCGGCGTCGAGGACAAGCCCTCCTCTGCTTGCCTCGCCTCGCGAATTCCTCGTGGGACGAGAGT
>JAPKBY010000595.1 GCA_028823185.1 Planctomycetota bacterium | reverse complement strand
GGGTCAAGGAGCTCGACGGCCAATTCTGGAGCTACTTCCCCGAGGACAAGGGCAGACTGCCGCTCATGCTCTTCCGCCTGCATCGCGCCCAACCTGCGGAGGCGCGGAGCGGACGTCTCTCCTTAGAGCGCTGCGTCACCACCGGACGACCGATAGAGCTGTCATGAGTCTCCGCATCGGTCTCGCGCGCACCCCCCTCGAGTTGGACGCTGTCTTTCGAATCCGGCACGAAGTCTTCGTGGAGGAGGAGGGCTTGCTCAGTCCCACGCCGAGCGGCCGCTTCGTTGACCGCTTCGACGCCTTCCCTGGCGTGGCCAACGTCTTCGCCACCGTGGAAGGTCAGGTCGTCGGCTCCATGAGGTTCATGGAGTACTCGGAGGCCGGCGCGTCTCCTGACGACTACTATGACTTCAGCGCCTTCATCAAGGAGGCAGAGCGCCCGGGAGCGCACTCTCAGCTCATCATCCGTAAGGACTACAGGGGGCTCCCCGGGTTGACCTTCTCGATGATTGCGATGGGCTATATGTGGTGCATACAGCGTGGGTTGACCCACTTGACCGGCGCGGCGAACCCTGCCGTCGTGCCCCTGTTCGCCAAGGCCGGTTGGGAGCTCCTCGGAGAGGAGTTCCACGATGAGAAGCTCGGAGCTCCGGTACAGCCCATCACCTTGGACCTCTCCAACCTCAACCTTCCCCTGCAGGACTTCATCTCGAAGCAGCAGATCGATCACGTCTTCTCCGACTTCACTCGCGCCCACTACGCAGCTGGTGAGTCCTTGTGCAGGATCGGTGATCCAGCGGAAGAGGTGTTCGTGATGGTCGACGGAGAGGTGATGGTGACAGACCACGCCGACAAAGAGCTCGCGCGCGTCAAGTCTGGGGAATTGGTGGGCGAGGTCGCGCTCCTCACAGAGGCGGCCCGCACGGCCAACTTGACGGCTGTCACAGACTGCTGGCTCATGGTGTTGACCCGAGATGAGTTCAATAAGCAGCTCCGAGAGCGCCCTGAGGTCGCGCAAGCGCTCCTCAGGCACCTGGCTCAGCGGGCGGTGGCCGACAGCAAGAGATCCAAAGACTAAGCGCGGGCCTCTTTCAGCAGGCTCGGACCTTAGCCCACGAGCCGATGCGTGTCTCCCTAGGCTCCTCCCAAGAAAGAAGTACGGAATGGGGCGCGAGAAGTCCCTCCTTCAGAGCATTTCCCGTTAAACTGCTCACGGCGGCCGACCCGCTCCGCGCAGCTTGCCCCCCCAAGCAGCGCCCGTGCTCCACACACGTCGGGTTGGTCGGTCCGCCACCTCTCTCCCTATGCGCCGCATCGCAGTCATCAACCAGAAGGGCGGGGTCGGAAAGACGACCACCGCAGCCAACCTTGGCGCCGCTCTAGCCGAGCAGGGCCGCCGGGTTGTTCTTGTAGATCTCGACGCGCAAGGAAATCTGACAACACATCTCGGCTTAGAGGCTCCCTGCGGAGAACCCTCTATCTACACCGTCTTGATCGGCGAGAGCAACTTCGCGGATGCCCTCCGCGAAACCTCCACAAAGGGTCTCTCCTTAGTGCCGAGCAACATCGACCT
>JAPKBY010000073.1 GCA_028823185.1 Planctomycetota bacterium | reverse complement strand
CCTTGCTGTCCGCGGCTCTGAGAGAGCTTGTGGAACTTAGAGCCATAGAGGAGCTTCCCGAATATCTTGCCAATCTGAGTGTCGACGATCCCGGGACCGTTGTCTTCGATTGAGATCCGGAAGGTCTTTTCGCTGGTTTGGTCGATCTCTACGGCGATCTCAGGCAGGATGCCGCCCTCTTCGCAGGCGTCGAGCGAGTTGTCGACGGCCTCCTTGACCGTGGTGAGGAGCGCCTTTAGCGGAGAGTCAAAGCCTAGGAGGTGACGGTTCTTGCTGAAGAACTCGCTCACAGAGATGTCGCGCTGCTTGGCAGCCATGGACTCGGCGCTCTTCCTTCGAGCAGGCTTGGCTTTGGGCTCGGAGCCCTTGCTCTTGGACTTCTTCTTGGAGCCCGCCTTCCCAGTCTGGTTGTTGTCTTCGAACAGGGTGTTGGTCATGGAGTGTGGAGAGTTGGGTCTCTGGCTGAGTGGATTCGTCTCGTTTCTCTGCCGAGAGTTATCTAGTGGGCACCATCTAAACGGGGAAAGAGATGCGGTTCAATGACGGAGCGAGGTCTGCGTCTTTAGATGGAGAGCAGCCAAGCTGCGGCTAAGGCGAAAACGAGGAGGACAGGGCTCGAGGAGAGGCAGCCCGCACGGAGGTATCGCTGCTGTAGAGACCCGCCGCAGACCGGGCAGGTGCGCAGGCCCCGCTCTGGGAGCTTCTCCCTGCAGTGGGGGCAGTCGTCGACGAGGAGTAGGCGGGGGCTCATTTGGACATCTCCTGTGCGCCATTTGGCAGCATATTCCTGGCTTCGATGGGGCTGGGATCGTGCCCTAGCTCGCAGAGACCGATCTTTGCTGCCCGGTCACGTAGCTCTCTCAACGCGAGGGGCAGCTCAGCTCCTAGCTGATAGCGGCTCTCTTGGGCGAGGTAGGTGTGGACAAACTCGGGCGCTAACCCCCAAGCCTTCGCACCCATCTCAACGAGCTGTGTGATTGAGCTCGCACCGCGCGATCGAGCGCGAGAGAAGGCGTCAAGGTGTGGGGTGATGTCGACGCCTTGCCGCACGATCCAGACCGCGTAGGGGAAGGGGAGGCCGGTCAGATCACGCCATGCTGCAGAGGGGCAGAAGGCTTCGGGGGTTGTGGGGTCGACGCACTCTTTCAGCGCGATATCTCCGATGCGGAGCCAGCCGTCGCAGCCGGCTTCGCGCGGATCTTCTCCGCTGGGAACATCCACCCACTCTGGGTTGATGCCACGCTCGTTCAAGACGATCTGTAGCAGCGCTCGGGCAGCGCGGCTCGCAGGATCAAGCGCGACGCTGCGCAGCTCTTTTAGAGGGCAATGGTGAAACAGGAGGACGCTGGAGATGTGTCCGAAGGCAGCGACAGCGAGGTCAGGGAGATAGGAGTAACCCGGCTGCCTGAAGAGCTCGATGGAGCTGACGAGGGCGACATCGAGCTCACCTGATCGGAGGGATGCGACGAGCTCTGCAGGGACGGCGCGCGTGAGCTCTATCCCGGGCTCATTTTCAAGGCCTAGGTCGAGAGGGCGCGCGACGAGATAGGGGACGGTGCCGACGCGCAGTCGCTTGGTGGGTGCGGAAGGAGTGTCGCTCACGTGGATGAGCTTAGCGTTGAAATGCAATGGGCCCAACGGCCTTGCCGCTGGGCCCCTAAGATTTCTCAAAGCATCGTGATGAGGTGGCGCTTTGAAGGGGCTACCAGCCGATGCCTGCTTTCACCTGTCGTTTTGCGACTGGCGTTGAGAAGTCTTCCCAGACGACCTCTCCGTTTCGGACGTCTGTGACGAACATTCGTACTTCGTAGGTGTTCTGGCTCTTCTTGCTTGTGCCAGAGCGAGCCCAGAGGATCTGGGTTCGCAGCGAGAGGCTCGCGACCGTGGCCTGTCCGAGCTCGGGCACCTGTGATGAGTCGAAGAGCGGATCGTCTTTTAGGAACTGCGTGTCTCTAGTCATTTCATCTATGCCATCTGAGCCATAGGTGGAGACGAAGCGGACGAGACCTGATTTGAGGAGGTTGCTACGCATCCGTCCGATGACCATCTCATTAGGGAACTGTGAGAGATCTGTCTTGTTCTCGATGTCGCTCACGACCATTTTGAGCGGCTTGGGACCGAACTCTTCAGAGCGGAGGAAGCCGCTCTCGAGCATGCGTCCAGTTAAGACTTCGCTCCATTCGATGAGCTCTCGGTAGTCGACACCCATTGAGGTGACGGCCTCCTCACCGAGCGGATCGATTCTTTTTGGAGCGGAGCCGCATCCGGCGGCGAGGGCGAGGGCGAGGAGAGGGATCAGGCAGGCTAGCTGGGCAGAGCGTATGGAGTTCTTCATGAGTGACCTCAATTGAGGAATGGGAGAGTCTTGGATGGGACAATCGGAGAGTTTATGGGCGGGTGATTGGGGTGCCGAGGGTCGCTGTTTGGATGCTCACGACTGCCCCTTGGGAGCGGATCCTCACGAAGAGGATCGGTGCCGCTTGCGGTTCTGTTTGATAGCTTGCAACTCTTGTGCCAAATGGATCCAGGAGCTGCAGTTGGACTGCAGAGCCTGCAGGGATGAGGAGCTCTGCGACGTCGATTCGGGCGCTCGGACTACGCCATGTGCGATTGTCGGAACCAGCACTGAGGATCTTGTAGAGGTTCCCGACTAAGAAGCCCCAGCCCTCTTCCCCGTCACCTTCGTCCCGATCGGCCTGTATGAGCGCCTCTGTCGCGATCTCTTTTACGATCACAGAGAGGAAGGCTCGAATGACGACGCCTGCTAAGCGCGTCTCGTAGTCGTTCGCGATGATGGCCTCTAGGTCGGCCACGGTCTCGGTTTGAGCTAAGAGTTGGCCATCGAGGCCGGTGGCATCGAGGCTCATCGCAGGAGCGCCTTCGAAGTCGAGGACGGGGAACACGATCGGCGTGAATCCGTAGCGAAGAGTTTGTAGGACGACGCTCTGTGAGATTCTCGAGGGAGCGGATCCGGTCTCGTGGATGAGGAAGATGCGCGTCATCCCTTCGACTTCAGCGACCGCCCCAGCTTCTACTTCAGACAAGAGCTCTCTGACTCCTCTGTTTAAGGGGAGCATGCCCGCGAGCTTGTTGAGGTCTACCTCGGCGTTCGAGTAGTCACCGTCAATCCAATGCAGGACAGCGGAGAGCCAAGAGGCGTAGGGGTTGACCCAATTTGCATAAGCAGGATCAATGCGTGTGCGTGAAGCTGCGACGGCTTCTTCAAGCTCGCTGCCGTTGAGAAGCTCTGAGGTCTTGATCTCGTGCTCTCTCGCGGCGAGCTGCTCTTCTTCTATCTCTAGGGCGTGGCGCTCGATGGCTTCTGCCTGTCTTACATAGGCTCGACGACAGTGGACCAGCGCCTCAGAGAGGTCACCTAGGACGAGCTGATTCCAGACCCGATAGGTCTCCAGGAGGACCCGGTCGTATTCGGTCCCCCTATAAGCGCGAGCGGCCGGGTTGCTTATCAGCCCTCCCAGCTCACCGCCGATGCGAATGGTCGGCTCCGCGTCAAACTCCCGCATCCGGCGGTCAGCTGCACGAAAATGGAGCTCGCTCTCTTCGAATTGCGCGGCGTCTTGGCAGATCTTTCCTGCTTCAAGCCTCCACAGGAGACCATCACGATGACCCTGCAGTTCCCCTTGCACATCTTCCTCAGCGAGGAAGGCGAGGGCGGCATCATGGGAGCCACTCCTGTGGAGCATGACGAGCTCGCTGAGCTCTGGGGAGGTCGCGCAGGCTGGTGAGAGCGTGGTCAGCAGGCTGAGGGCTAACCTGAGAGCGCGTGAATTGTGGTCAAGCAGAGTCATGGACGGTCTGAGAGAATAGGTGCAATCGCTGTGCCATGCACGGCGAAGTCTTGCCAGTTCATGCCCTCTAGGAGGGGAGACTGGGGAGCAGGCCTGCTAGCATCCCTGCGTGCAACCTGCGCGATTCAATCACCCGGACTTTCCAGACCACGCCCTCTTGGATTCAGGAGATGGCGAGAAGCTAGAGCGTTTCGGAGAAGTCACCCTTCGAAGGCCTGATCCTCAGGCTTTATGGGAGAGGCGCCTTGATGAGGAGATTTGGGCCGGTGCTCACCTCAGCTTTGTTCGCGAGTCTGATCGCGGCGGCCGCTGGCAGCCCAGCGGAAAGGCTCCGAGGGTCGCCCGAGGGCGTGAAGCTGAGTGGGGGATTCAATGGGGGGCAGCGCGCTTGCTCGTGCGCCCGACGCCCTTCAAGCACGTGGGGGTTTTTCCCGAGCAAGCGGCGAATTGGGCGTGGCTGACCGAGCTCAAAGAGCGCTTCAACACCGAGCGGCCGCGACTGCTCAACCTGTTCGGATACTCCGGGGCAGCGAGCGTGATCGCTGCTTTAGCTGGCTATGAGGTCACGCATGTCGATGCATCGCGAACCTCTCTCTCTTGGGCTGCTGAGAATGCGGCTGCCTCTGGCTTGGGGGAGAAGCCTTGGCGGGTGCTGCTAGAAGACGCGCCTACCTTTGTGAAACGCGAGGCGCGTCGCGGCTCGAAATATGACCTCATCCTGCTCGACCCGCCCCACTATGGACGGGGCCCCGCGGGCGAGAAGTGGGACTTAGGTGCTGGCCTCGCGCCGCTCTTGAAAGGCGTGAGGGAGATCCTCTCTGAACAATCCGCTGCCTGCCTGTCGACCTATGCTGTCGGAATCTCTCCGCTCTCACTCGTCGGCGCACTAGAGATCCTCGGAGAGGGTGAGATTGAAGCTGGTGAGCTTGCTCTACCAGAGCAAGAGTCGGGGGTCGCTAAGCCGCGCCTGCTGCCAGCCGGGTTCTGCGCCCGCTTTATGCGAGGACTCGTTTAACTCATGGTGAAGCCGCTAGTCCTCCACGTAGACAATCACCTCTTGATCCTGCAGAAGCCTGCTTGCATCCCGACAGTACCGGATGAGAGTGGGGACCAGAGCCTCCTTGAGTGGGGGAAGAACTGGGTGAGGAAGAAGTATTCAAAGCCCGGGGCCGTCTTCTTGGGAGTGGTCCATCGGCTCGACAGGCCGGTCTCTGGGATCGTGGTGTTCGCGCGCACCAGCAAGGCCGCGGAGCGGCTGAGCGTTCAGTTCAGGGATAGGACTGTGAAGAAGACCTACTTAGGCGTCGTCGACGGCGTGTCGATTGAAGGCGCCGGTCGAGTAGAGCAATGGCTGAGGAAGAACAACTCGATCAATCGTGTCATTCCTTGCCCAGAGCGAGACGAGGAGGCGCGGCTAGCGGTGACAGATTGGCGCGTGCTTGAGCGACGAGCCGGCCTCACCTTGCTAGAGCTGAAGCCTGAGACTGGAAGATCGCATCAGCTGAGGGTGGCGTGCCAGACCCTCGGTTCGCCGTTATCTGGTGACCTAAAGTATGGAGCGCTCACTCCATTAGAGGATAAGAGTATCGCCCTCCACGCAGCGCGGCTCTCCTTTGATCACCCGACCCTACGTGAGCGTCTAGAGTTCACCGCTCCCTTCCCTAAGGGACTCCACGCCAAGGTCTCTCCTTGGAGTGGTTGGAACGCTAGCTAGGGGACTCTCACCTTGTGGCGACCGGGGATTCGCCCGAGATGTGGGATTTGAATGTTCATGGGGGTGACAGCGCACTCAACGCTGAAGGAGTTGTCTCCTGTGACGATCTCGAAGCGCTCTGACTTCGGCTCACCATCCTCCGTCCAAGTGACATCAAGCGGTACATGGAAATCACCCTCCATGGAGAGGTCCACGTGGAGGGTGGTGCCGTTCGACTGAACGTCCCCGAGGAGACGCGGGACGCCTTCGCCGAAGACCCACTCCTCAAAGAAAGTGGACCAATCCCGCTCCGTGTTGGCCTCTAGGAGCGCGCGGAACTCAGCCGTCCCGGCGTTCTTGTAGCGGTATGTGATGTTGAACTCTCTCAGCGTCTTCCACCACAGCTCATCATCGTTGACACAGTGTCGGAGATGATGGAGCACAGCGGATCCCTTTGAGTAGATGAGTCCACTGTAGGCATCACCAGAGACTGGGTGGTCTCCGCGGTAGACGATGCCGGTCCTTGGCATCGCGCGGAGTTTGCGCTGAAAGAACTCGTCGGCCTTCTCTATGCCCTCGGTGAACTCCAGCCAGACGCCTTCGGCGTAGGTGCCGAAGCCTTCGTGGATCCAGAAGTTGCCCCAGTGGTCGGCGCTCACAGCGTTGCCCCACCACTCGTGAGCCATCTCGTGGATCAAGATGTAGTCGAATTCTCTGTTCCGTTTCGCGTAGGGGTCGTGAGCTTCGTTCTCGCGACACCATGCTGGAAAGCTTGATCCATAAGCCACGGCAGTGGAGTGCTCCATGCCCCAGAAGTTCGTCTCGACCAGCGCGATCTTTGAATCTGGAAAGGGCCAAGGACCGAAGGCTTGAGAGTAGACCTCGATCAGTTTGGGGACTTGTGCAAATTGAACGGCTGCCTTCTCTGCGCTCTCTGGGAGGACGTAGTAGATGAAGGGGACCGGGTCCTCGTGCCCTTCAACTGATAGTTGCTGCTCTACGACGACATAGGGGGCGACATTCAGCGTGACTGTGTAGGTCTCTAAGGGATAGTTGTGAGCCCAGGAGAATGTCTTCCAATCTCCCTCGCGTACTTTGGCCCACGCGGGCCAGTCTGTGCTTGTTCCGAGGAGTCGTCCGTTCGTGACCGCGTAGAGGCCCTGGGGCACTGTGATTCGAGCCGAGATTCGTTCGGGTTTGTCGTCGGGGTGGAAGTAGCTCGCCTTGCCCGGCCACCAAGAGTGCGATCCGAGCCCCTGACATGAGGTGTTGATCCAGGGCTGCTTGCCTTCAGGTGTCTCGGTCCAATGAAAACCATCGAAGGAGTTGTCAGCAGCAGGGCTGCCTTCATATTGAACACGTACGGTGAATTTATCTCCGGCTGCTAGCTCACGGCCCATATCGATCATGAGCACGGCGCCATCTCGCTCGAACTCTAGGGGGCTGTCTGCCTCCGTCACGTTGAGGACGACTAGGGGATCTTTGCAGTCAAGCTGCAGGGCGCTCATGGATCGTGTCGCTGTCGCTGTGACAGCTACACGGCCTTCGAGCTCTTTTGACTCAGGCACAACGACCCAGTCGATGTCATAGGCCTCAACGTCATAAGCGGTGCGTAGATCGGCGGGCTCCTCTTGAGGGAGGAAGGCTGCGGAGAAGAGAGGGAGTAGAAGTGCTGCTGTATACATGAGAGGCTCTGGTTGAGGGCTGGGGCCACAGTTTACGGGGTCTCAGCGCGCTAGGAAATACAAGTCAGTCTAGACTGGAACAGGGCGAGCGTAGGGCTCGTCATGGAGTCAGCCTTCGAGTCTGAGCACCACAAAGAAGACCCATATGAATTCGACACTCCTCCTCCTCCTCGCTCTTCAGGCTCCGACGGAGACTCAGTCATTTTTAGCAGAGACCTCGCTGCATTCATGGCGTGAGAGCCATGGCTCGTCGTGGCAGCTGGAGCAGGGGCCCCTTAGCTCCTTCCCGCAGATGCTCTTTGGAGGCCGCGTGCCTTCAGCGATGACCCCGCTTTCAGACGGCGAGTGGTTTGATCTCGGCCTAGAGCGCGTGGGTGATGCTCGTCCGGTTCTTCAAGTGGATGTCTCCAACCTCATCCCTCGTGAGGTGATCTTCCTCCCGCTCGGATGGATCGGTAGCACAGACAAGCTGACCGTCTCCTTCGC
>JAPKBY010000072.1 GCA_028823185.1 Planctomycetota bacterium | reverse complement strand
TCGCGCCACCCCAAGGTGAACTCGATGTCCTCCATCAAGGTCTCTCCACCGATCTTCCCGTCCTTGAACGGCATCGTGACGCAGGCCCATCCGAAGGTCTCATAGGGTTCCCCGATCCAATCAGCGAGCTCCTTGGAGAAGCCGGCGGGCTGACTGACGGGTTGCCAGAAAGGAGGCCTAGAGGGGTCAATGTCGAGCGTATTCACGAAGAGCTCAAAGTGAGGTTCGTCAATCGAGATCACCTTCACTCGCGTCACCGCGTGCGCCTTCAGGAAAGGATTGAGCTCAAAGCTCAATCGATACCAATCAGACCACTCGCCCTCTTTTAGCGTGTGACTGTCCGTCCCGATCGTGACCAGCACCCCTTCATCGATGCGTTTAACCTTGAGTGGTAGAGTCGCCCTGGGACCGATCTTGAGCTCATCCTTGAGTCTCTTTTGACGATCTCGGAGCGCGCTCCCCTCCTTCCATCCGAGGCCGGGGTCTCCCAAGCGCTCTGCAATCTCAGCCACCTCATTCTCAATGACTGAAGAGGCGTGTGGGTTCAGTGGTCCATAGATCTCTGTCTCGATCTTATTCTCATTCCAATCGACTCGGAAGATCGTGCCAGCGGTCAGCCCCTTCTTCTTGCCCTTCGGAGGGCGCTCGAAGGCAAAGGCGTCGGTGGTGTAAATAAACCACTCACCATTCGCTCCGCGGATGTCCGGCACACCGAGCCCTGCTAAGACACGAGCCCCCTCGACCGGCTCACGGTCCCACGCCATCGCAGCATCCAAGACGACGCTGCGCTTTCCGGCCTGAGCAGCGATCTCCCAGAAAGGTGCAGCACGCATCGGATTGGAGACAACGGAGGGGATCTTCTCCGGAATGAACTGAGTAGCAGAGTGAGCAGCAAATGCGCCGACTCCCCCCATGAAGAGAGCGATCACCCCAGAGGGGACGGTCCCCAGCTTCAAGAGCCCCTTGAGCACTGCGAAGAAGAGGATCGCGGAGATGATTCCAAGCAGCATCGTCAGCTCTAACGGCTCAATCGCGGTCAACAAGCCGAGCAAGCCATCAGGCTCAAAGTCAGTCAACGGACGGTCTCCGGACTTCTGGTGTCCGATATCCGGCATCGGCACCTCTCCGCTCCCCAGATCGCGGAAGGTCCGCTTGACGAAGCCGGGGACGCCGGTCTCAGAGGGGTTTCTACCTGTATTGAGCGCGGCCCAAGCTGTCGGAGACTCCGGTGAGATCGTCGAAGTGAGAGGCCCAAAGGTGCCCTCTTTTGCCAACTCTGCGAGGTTGGGGAGACGGCCAGCATCCATCAGATCTCTAACGGTGGCGTAATCGCCACCATCAATTCCGATCACGATGACGCGGCCATCGGCCTCAAGGGGGTCAGGTGCAGTGAGGGCTGGGACTGCGAAGAGCGCTATAAAGAGGAGGGATGTGAACTTTATCAAGAGGGTGGACTGCATCGTTGTACCCGGAGCGGTCTCCGGAGGTAGGATCGTCTCCGCAACAAAGGGAGCAACACGTGGATCAAGCGAAGTCTATTGAGTCAGTGAACAGAAAAAGCCTCGCGAAGACGGGGCGCGAAGCCTCCATTGCGGAAGCCTCGACATACTGTAGCTATCGGCACCCAGCGGCCCCTGCCCTTGCGACTAAGGGAGCGCGATACGCTTCGGGACCGAGGTCGGGACGCACGAGCTTGTGGGCGTTGGCTCTCCTCATGGCTCTCTTTCTTACCCTCTGGGTCTCTAATCGAAGCTCTGAGAACATTCTCGAGATCCCTCAACACACCTCAAACGGCCCAGAGGTCCCCAAGGAGGCTCCTCTCTCCTTGACCAGAGACTCTCAGGCCTCCTCCATAGAGCTGCGAGCCGATAAAAAAAGCGCTGTTCCCCAGAGCGCAGCCCGAACGGACGGGATCGGCTCACTGAGGGGGGTCTTATTGGATCGCACCGGGGATGGTGTACCAGAGCGCTGGACCCTCGTGATGAGTCCAAACACAGCAATTCGCACTCCGACACCACGTCAAGAGTTGCGCTACGACTTTGAGAAAGCAGAGGAGCGGTTCACGGTCCAAGATGTCCCTCTTGGCGCCTATGACGTCTGGATAGAAGCGAAAGGAGTGAACCGACGCGCGACCCCGATCCTCCTCGTTCGAGGATCCGACAGCCCCTTCATCTCCCTTGAACTTCACGCTCGCGGATATCTAGAGGGCTTCGTCTTGGATGAGCCTGGAGCGCCTGTCGCTGACATCAAAGTCACGATCATCTCTACACTCGGTTGGGATCGCTCTACTCGCACAGACGGCGCAGGCCGATACCAGTTCAACGAGCTCATCGATGGGGAGTATCAGCTTCTGATCGGAGCGCGACAGAACCCGCTCGTTGGCCCAGAAGAGTTCTCCTTCCAAGCGCCCTCTCTGCACTACCCAGTTCGACGAGTCCCAAAGCTCGGGAGCGCAAGGATCCACGCCGTAGACAAAACTGGCGCGGCCCTCGTCGGCATCAGAGTGGATGGCTTCGCCCCCGATGGAGGCATCCTTGGAGGCCTCTCGGACAGCGACGGCTTCTGCCTCGTGAACAACCTCGTCCCCGGGCGCTATCGACTGAGCTTACGAGGCGTCGGAGACGCAGCAGGTCAAGGCGTCTGCTTCGTGAACGCTGGCGAACGGGTTGAGATCGAGATCATCCTTCGCGACTAAGGAGCGCGACCCTCAGAGCGCGACGCCGAGGACTTCCGTCTCGAAGACTCGACGTGCGTCCTTCAAGCCATCTTCACCAGGGATATATCCCTCAACGTAGTAAGAGAACACCGTCCGACGGGCGCGATGAACCTTACAGACGATGTAGAGCCGTGTATCAGGCTCAACCATCCCCCGGAAACGCGTCTGATTGACGCCCCCGAAGCCGAAGAATCTACCCTCCACTCCGATCCCTCGAGTGCTGAACTCCCATGAGCAGAGCTGCGCTCCCGCCTCGATCATCAGGACTCCGGGGAAGAGCGGGCGGCCAGGGATGTGATCACAAGCCCACCAATCGGTGTCCTTGATGTCCTTATATCCAACGGCGATCCCTTGCTCAGCATCGTGATGCAGAATGCCATCGAGCATGCGAAAGCGCCCGCCATGATCGAGGATCTTGTAGAGCGCTGCGTGCTCAACGATGTCCGTTCCTAGATCAAGCTTTGATAAGTCGACTAGCTGTTCATTCGCCATCTCTCATCTCCCCGCTCTGCTCTTGCGCTGCTGGGTCTTGAATGATCATGCGTCAAGCTGCCCGAAAGGGATCGTACGTTTCGGGGCAGACAACTCATCGCCTTCAGATCCGAGGATGTCCATCACATCCAGCTCGACGCACTCACAAGCGACGCCGAAGAGAGCGCTCAAGGAAGGGATTGATCGTCCTTCTTCACCTGTGACGACCTCCTTCACATAGGTCCCGTGTTCCGTCCGCAAGCGCACGGAGTATTCATTCTCGAAGTCCTCAAACGGAGAGACCTCAAGGATCTCGATCCAGCGTTCACGGATCTTATCTGCGCGGCGGTGAGCGACCCGGTTCGGGGTCTGTTGCTCAACTTGGATGCGTGAGTTTGCGCGCTCCATGCACGCTTCAATATCTAGCGGCCCCACAGAGCGGATCCTCACCGCGTACTCTTTCGCGTGTGGAGTCTCCTTGAGCTCACGGACTCGCGACTGCTGAGACCAGCACAGCCCTTCGATCTCTAAGCGCCCTTCATTCCGTCGGTTGACCTCAGCCTCAAGCGCAGCGAGATCGACGTCTTTCTCCTTGGGGTTTAAGAACTCCAAGACGAAGGGGCGTCCGCGGCCGAGCATGCGAACGTCAACATCCTCACGACCAGAGCCATGGAATTTGTTCTTGCGAGTGCCAAAGGCCTTACCCAAGACCCAAGCCACGAGCTCTTGGACTGAGTCCCTTGAGAGCTTGCCGAAGCCCTCGCAACGCTCACATTTCTTGCGGCGGCGCGGGTGCCCCTTGCACTCGGGGCAAAAGTAGACGGTCTGGGGGAGGTCCCGGGTCAGCTTGCGATAGCGACCTTCAACGAACACCTTAACCTTGGGTAAATTCTGCATTGGCGACCTCCTAGGGCCCGATCGGCTAAACCTCAGCGAGGTCTTCCGGAACGACTCGAACGTTCGCTGGCTCCAAAAGACCAGCCTCCCGGGGAGGGGAGCGCGAAGAGCGTATCTACAAGAAAGACGAGGGCAAGACCTCTAGGCTCGATTCCTGCGCTCATATCTCTAGAATCCGCACCATAAGCCATGCACCCCTATCTCATAGACATCCCCCTGCCCTTCTCTGACGAGCCCTTTCACCTGCGAAGCTTCGGCGTCCTGGTCGCGCTCGGCTTCATCTTCGGCTCTTGGATCCTAGGGCACCTCGCGCAGCGCTTCGGGGATGACCCGAAAGAGGACCCCGATCGTTACGCCAGCGTGACCATGTGGGTCTTGATGGGATTGTTCCTCGGTGGACGACTGATGTATGTATTCGTCGAGGTCGCAAAATACCTCTCAGCCGATAGGGCAGGGATGATCGGGGAGCAATTCATCAACGACCCGCTCTCCATCTTCTATGTGTGGCAAGGCGGACTCGTCATGTACGGCGGCCTGACAGGGTGCATCATTGGTGGACTCATCCGAGCTCGCCAGCTCGGGCTCCGCCCCCAACATGCTCTGGACCTTGGACTAACAGCCGGCTGCTTCGGACAAGCCGTCGGGCGCATCGGCTGCTTCCTCGTCGGCGACGACTATGGGCAGAGGGTGCCCGAGCACTTGCGAAGCCTGCCCTTCCCGATCACCTGCGAGGTCCCCAAGCCGCTCCCTCCTGGGAGCCTCTTCGGCGTTCACAACATGGGCGAGACTCTCTGGGCTACTCAGCTGTGGATGACGATCAACGCAGCCCTACTAGGGCTCTTCGCTCTGTGGCTTCTCTCAAAACAGCGCTGGTCTGGCCAGGTGACCGCTTGCTTGCTCATCCTCTACCCCATCGGCCGCTACTTCGTTGAAGAGTTCCGCGGCGACAGCGTGCGCGGCCTCTGGTTCAACGGCTTCATGTCGACCTCGCAGCTCATCTCACTCACAGCCTTCCCTTTCGGGCTCTTCCTCTTGTGGCGCGGTAACAGGCGACACAGAGCACTAACCGCTAAAGCATGAGCGCCCCGGCAGGGACGACGCGCGTCGTCTGTGGAATTGATGAAGCGGGGCTCGGCCCGCTCCTCGGTCCGCTCTGCCTCGGCTACTCCATCTTTCGCATACCGACCAAAGGTGGTGATCTGTGGAAGCGCCTTGAGAGTGAGGTGACGCAGTCGGCTCGCGATGGCTTGAAACGCATCGTCGTCGCCGACTCTAAGAAGGTCTATGCACGCAATGCGCGGGGGCGTGAGCGACTGGAGACCACAGTCTTGACCTTCCTGAACCTGCTCAAGGGCGGGAGGCCGAGCTGCGGAGCTGACCTCCTCAGGACGCCACCTCCTACCGTTCGACCACGGGCGGCTGACATCGCGAGGCACCCGTGGTACGAGCACTTAGCGGAGACGGTTCCGATCTGGACTCCTCCTGATCGCTTAGCGATCCGCGCCGCGAAGCTCCGGCGCGTGATGGAGAGCGTCGAGATTGAGCTCCTCGATGCTGGGTGCCGCTTAGCACCAGCCTATGAGCTCAACTGCTCCTTCGAGGCGACGGACAACAAGAGCCGATCAGTCATGATCCTCGTGCTCGACCTCCTGAAGCACTTCTGGAACTCATACTCGACCGAAGAGCTCCGAGTCGTCGTGGACCGTCAAGGCGGACGCTGGCGCTATGGCCACATCCTGCATGAGGCCTTTCAGGGCACGAGCTTAGAGGTCCTTGATGAGAGCCCCCAGATGAGCCGCTATCTAATCGATGATCCCGAAGGGGGGAGGCGAATGCACGTCACCTTCGCTGAGAGAGGCGAGGAGCGCGCATTCAGCGTCGCGCTCGGCTCCTGTATGGCGAAATACACTCGCGAGCTCTCCATGGAGGCCTTCAACGCCTATTTCACGAGCCTGCAGCCAGATCTGCGTCCCACAGCCGGATATACGACTGACGGGAGGCGCTGGCTGAAAGATGCCGCCCCTGCCCTCGCTACAGCACAACTCCAAGACCGAGTGCTGCTCCGAGAGCGCTAGGAACGGAGCTACAGTAAAGAGCAGCCCAGAACTGACCGATAGCCTCCTTAGAGACGGCCTCTATAGCCGCCACCAACCTTGAAGACCGCAATCTTAGGCGCCGGAGTTTCCGGACTCTCACTCGCCCGCTTCCTCATCGAGGGAGGCGTCCCAGCAGAGGAACTCCACCTCTTTGAAGCCTCCCATGAGGTCGGCGGCCTCTGCCGCTCAAAGACTGTAGACGGCTTCACCTATGACCAAGCTGGTGGTCACATCCTCTACTCGAAGGACGCCGAAGCTAGAGACTGGATGGTCGGCTGCACCGGAGGCAGCGACGCCTTCCATGAGACCCAGCGCGAGACTCGAATACGCTTCGATGACTGCTGGGTTCACTACCCCTTCGAGAACGGGCTCTGCGACCTGCCACCGCAGGTGAACTATGAGTGCGTCGCAGGCTATGTCACTGCCTGGGAAGAGCGGCTTCGAACCGGCTCACCAGCACCGGACGACTTTGACGGGTGGGTGCTCTGGCGATTTGGTGAAGGCATCCATAAGCACTTCATGCGGCCCTATAACGAGAAGATATGGAAGCGAGCGCTCACAGAGCTCGGCTCAAGCTGGGTCGCAGGGCGCGTCCCTGAAGCACCGATCGAGGATGTCCTCAAAGCCTCTGTGGGGATTCGCACGGAGGGCTATGCCCACCAGTCGGTCTTTCAATATCCGCTCAAGGGTGGCTTCCAAGCCATCACCGACGGCATCGCGAGCACGCTCACCGATCGCGTCCGCTTGAACACACGCGTCACTCAACTCACACGCCATGGCGCAGGCTGGCGCGTCGACGGCGAGGACTTCGATCTCGTGATCTCTACGCTACCGATGACAGAGCTGCCTCGACTCATCGAGGGGATCCCGACAGAGGTGAGCGCCGCGATGAGCGGGCTCATGTTCAACTCCCTCTCCTCCATCTTGCTCGCGATTGACCACGACGAGCAGCCCGACTTCTCTTGGATCTATCTCCCCCATGACGAACAAGGTCCTGCGAACCGCGTCACCTATATCTCAAACTATTCTCCACACAACGCTCCCTCTGGGCGCTCTGGATTACAGTGTGAGGTGAACTGGCGCGGTGATGAGCCGGCCCCAAGTGATGAATTAACGAGAGAGGTCACGGCTGGCTTAGAGCGAGCTGGGATCGTCAAGCCAGGACAGGTCCTCTTCTCAGATCGCACAGATGTCCGTCACGCATACATCGTCTACACGCACGGCTTCCAAGAACGTCGTCAGTGTGCGATCGATTGGTTAGAAGCGGAAGGGATCCTCCCATTGGGTCGCTTCGGCCGCTTCGACTACTTCAACTCTGACCAGTGCGTGATCGCTGCTCGAGAGCTCGCTGCGAGCTTGCTTGAGCGACGGAGAGCTGGCGATCAAGCTGATTGACGAGCGCGCACCCAAACCCCGATCAGGGTGGCGAAAGGGATGGGAGAAGTAACAGGGATCGTGCAATAGACTCCGCAGGCGAGAGCGACATAGAGCGATAGCCTGCGATCTAAGCCGAAG
>JAPKBY010000594.1 GCA_028823185.1 Planctomycetota bacterium | reverse complement strand
GGCGACGAGGTGGGACACAAGTGTCCCAATAGCCTCCCATTTATCGTGCGGAGGAAGATCTAGGAGCACTGCATCCCGATCGAATATTTCTTGAAGTTGCATATGTGTGGAAGACACGAACGATACTTGCCCCCTGAGCCGGCCTCAACCCCAAGGGCATAGGAACCGAGCAATAGGGGCCTATGCAGCCGCCATTCGCTGCCTAACGCCCCAACTTTGCCACGATCCGAGCCCGAAAGAGCCTTCTTTCCACGGGGAATCCGGGCCCGTGGGAAGAAAGCTTCTGTACCGACGTCCTAAAACCAGAGCGAAGTGCCTAGCTGGGCCTTTGACTCCGACCGCCCGGCGCACCACAATGCGCCCTTCAATCCTTTTGAGCGAGACCACACCAGCTCTCGCTTCCACTCCTGAGGTCCTTGAGCATTAGCTCTTGTCCCTCTCCATCGGATTCCAGATCGATCCGCACATAAGTCTATGCCGCTCCGCAATCTGCTGACTCCCCTCTTTTTTGTCCTAGTCGCCACCCTGTCAGCGACAGCTTTTACCGCCCCTTTCCAGGACGGCGATGAAGACATCCCGACCATTCAAGAAGAGGGTGAATTTTATGTGATCAATATCTCGGAGGTGCCTGGAAAGGCCCTGACGCTGCAGCAGTTCATCAAGCTGTGCCAGCAAGCCACCGGGTACAACTTCACATACACTGATCCAACGGCCGCCCAGCTCAAGACGAAAGAGCTGCGCCTGCTCGGCACCAAGCGAGTCCCCAAGCGGGACTTCTACTCTTGGTTCCAGATCATGCTGGTCATCAATGACTTCGGTTGTATCGAGATCGGTCCGCCGCACATCTCCGTGCTCCTTATTCAAGCACTCGACGGCGGCGGCACACGCAGCCAACTCAAGACACGTGCGAAGTGGGTCACACCGAGTGACATTCAGGACTACGCCGACCAGCCCGCTGTTCTTGTGACCACGGTCGTCACCCTGGAGAACTCGGACGTTCGTCAGCTCTCAACCAACCTGCGGCCCCTCCTTGCAGATCCGACGACGGAACAAATCATGAACGCGGGCAACAGCAGCTCGCTGATCATCACGGGCTTTGGCAGCAAGATCGCTTCGGTGGTCAAACTCCTGCAGGTCATTGACGAGGAGAACGCCGCGGCCGATCCGGTCAGCCCAGTCTTCGATATCATTCCGATGGAGTTCGCTTCAGCAGACGACATCGCCGCTCTCATGGAAGAGCTACTCGAGGCGCGCAACGCAGCCATCACGGCTGCCGTGACCGATGGTCGCACGCCGAACCAGCCTGCGACCACCTCGCGCCCCCCGGAGACCAAGGTGCTTGTGCAAGCGCGTACCAACTCCCTCCTTATCGTAGCGATGCCAGACGAGATGCCTTCGATCAAAGAGATGATCGCGCGCCTCGACGTGGACGTCATCGAACCCGAGCGCAACTATCACATCTACGCCCTGCAAAACGTCGCTGCCGAGGAGATCGCTCAAACGCTTGAGGACTTCCTAGAGGGCGCCAACGAGCTCGCCGACAGCGGCACGGGCACGGGCGGCCGCAACCAGCAGACCGG
>JAPKBY010000071.1 GCA_028823185.1 Planctomycetota bacterium | reverse complement strand
TGTGGTCCATCTCATCGTACTCAGCCGCCTCTTCGACGGTGTCCATGACCTCAGGCTCTAAGACGCGGTCCATGATGATTGATGCTCGAGCTGAGCTTTAGATGTCGTAGGAGAGATTAGAAGAGAGCCAACGCTCGGTCTCTTTGAAGCTCTGACCCATTCTGCGTGAGTAGTCTTCGACTTGATCGTGGGCGACTCTCCCGAGCTGGAAGTAGTGTGCGCCGGGGTGAGCGAAGTAGAGACCGCTGACGCTCGCTGCGGGGGTCATGGCGCCGTTCTCTGTTAAGCCGAGACCGATGCGTTGAGTCCCGAGGATGTCGAGGAGCGGCGCTTTGAGGCTGTGGTCCGGGCAGGCCGGGTAGCCGAAGGCAGGGCGGATGCCCTTGTAGCTTTCATCGATGAGGCCGCGCTTCCCGAGCGCTTCGCTCTTGGCGTATCCCCAAAGCTTGCGCGCGCGCTTGTGGATGAACTCTGCTGCTGCCTCTGCGAGGCGGTCTGCGAGCGCCTTGACCATGATGGAGGAGTAGTCATCGTTCTCGTCTTGATGCTTCTTCGCGAGGGTGCCTGCTCCGAGTCCTGCAGTGACCCCAAAGGCGCCGATATAATCCGCATGACCGGAGCCAAGAGGCGCGACGAAGTCCGCGAGTGAGCGGCTGGGCTCACCCTCCAGATCTTTTTGCTGGCGCAGCATCGGGAAGCGCAGGAGCTCCTCGCCGCGGGTGTCGTCCTTGAAGAGCACGATGTCATCGCCGTCGCTGGCCGCAGGCCAGAATCCGATCACCGCCTTCGCCGTCAGCAGCTTCTTCTGAACGATCCGTTGGAGCATCTCTTGAGCGTTCTCGTAGAGATCACGGGCTGCTGCGCCGTATTTGGCGTCCTCTAAGATCCCCGGGAACTTCCCCTTCAGCTCCCATGCGCTAAAGAAGAAGGTCCAGTCGATGTAGCGCGAGAGCTTTGCGAGCGGGAGGTCTTCGAGGACCTTCGCGCCGATGAACTCTGGCTTTGGAAGGGGACCCTCTCCCCACTGCAGCTCAAAGGCTGCAGCGCGCGCGTCTTTGAGCGAGCGCGGCTTCTTAGCGTTACGGTTCGCGTATTTGACTCGCAGCTCCTCTTGCCCTGCGCGGTTCTCCTTGTCAAAGGTGAGCTTGCGGCCTGGGTGTAATAGATCGGAGACGACGTTCACGGCGAGTGAGGCGTCCTTCACGTGAGCGACCGGCTGTCCGAAGATGGGCGCGATCTTGACCGCGGTGTGTGGCTTGCTCGTCGTCGCTCCGCCGATGAGTAGCGGCTGCTTCATCCCGCGGCGCTCCATCTCTTTGGCGACCGTGACCATCTCATCGAGGGATGGGGTGATGAGGCCTGAGAGGCCCACGAGGTCCGCGTTCTCTAAGACAGCGGTGTCCAAGATGACCTTGGCAGGGACCATGACGCCGAGGTCGATCACCTTGTAGTTGTTGCAGCCTAGGACGACGCCGACGATGTTCTTCCCGATGTCGTGTACATCACCCTTCACCGTCGCCATGACGATAGTGCCCTGAGTGTTGCCGCCATCGGCTGACTCTTCCATGTAGGGCTCTAGGTAGCCGACAGACTTCTTCATCGCGCGCGCGCTCTTTACGACCTGGGGAAGGAACATCTTCCCGTCTCCAAAGAGACGGCCGACGACGCGCATGCCGTCCATGAGAGGGCCTTCGATGACAGAGAGCGGTTTGCCGAGGCCGATCCGTGCCTCCTCGGTGTCTTCTTCTATGAAGTCCGTGATGCCATGAACGAGAGCATAAGAGAGCCGCTCACCGACGCTCGCCTCACGCCAAGAGAGGTCCTCGATGCGCTCTTTTCCAGAGCCGGTGACGGTCTCAGCGAAGGTGACCAAGCGCTCTGTCGCGTCTGCGCGGCGGCAGAGGATGACGTCCTCCACATGCTCGAGGAGGTCCGGGGGGATGTCTTCGTAGACCTCGAGCTGTCCAGCGTTGACGATGCCCATGTCCATCCCAGCTTTCATCGCGTGGTAGAGGAAAGCAGAGTGCATCGCCTCGCGGACGCGGTTGTTGCCGCGGAAGGAGAAGGAGAGGTTTGAGACACCCCCAGAGATGTGGACGCCTGGGCAGCTTTCTTTGATGAGTCTCGCGCCCTCGATGAAGTTGAGGGCGTAGCGGTCGTGCTCTTCCATCCCCGTAGCGATCGCCAGGATGTTTGGGTCGAAGATGATGTCTGCGGCAGGGAAGTCTGCTTGCTCGGTCAAGAGCTTGTAGGCGCGCTGGCAGATCTCGACCTTGCGCTCGACGGTGTCGGCTTGGCCGGTCTCGTCGAAGGCCATGACGACAGCACCTGCGCCGAAGCGGCGGATGGTCCGCGCCTTCTCAAGGAAGTCAGCCTCGCCCTCCTTGAGGGAGATGGAGTTGACGATGCATTTGCCTTGGGTCGCTCGCAGGCCAGCCTCTAGCACGCTCCATTTGGAGCTGTCGATCATGACCGGGATGCGCGCGATCTCCGGCTCTCCGGAGAGCATCCTTAAGAAGGTCGTCATGCACTGCTCGGAGTCGAGCATGCCCTCGTCCATGTTGACATCGAGGATGTTCGCTCCGCCGCGGACCTGATCGAGGGCGACCTCGACGGCGGTCTCGAAGTCATCCTCTTTGATCAAGCGCTTGAAGCGGGCAGAGCCGGTCACGTTCGTGCGCTCACCGATCATGATGAAGTTCGACTCTGGGATGATCGTGAGGGTCTCCATCCCAGTGAAGCGCGTTAGCTCGGGCGGCGTCACAGGCTTACGAGGCGCTCGTTTGGAGACCGCCTCTACGATCGCGCGGATGTGCTCCGGCGTCGTGCCGCAGCAGCCGCCGACGATGTTGAGGATCCCGCTCTCCGCGAACTCATCCAAGAGAGAGGCCGTCGTGCTCGGGGCCTCGTCATACTCGCCGAAGGCGTTAGGGAGCCCGGCGTTGGGATAGCAGATGGTGAGAGTCGGTGAGAGGCGAGAGAGCTCTTCGACATAGGGCCGCATATCGGTCGCGCCCAGCGAACAGTTCACTCCCACTGCGAGGGGCGAGGCGTGCAAGACCGTGTGCAGGAAGGCGTCGACCGTCTGTCCGGAGAGGGTGCGCCCCGAGGCGTCCGTGATGGCGACCGAGATGAGCAGCGGCAGGCGCTTCCCTGTCGCATCAAAGGCCTCCTCACAGGCGACGATGGCTGCTTTTGCGTTGAGCGTGTCGAAGATCGTCTCGATGAGGAGCAGGTCGCAATCGCCCTCGATGAGCGCGATGGCTTGCTCTAGATAGGCGTCCTTCAGCGGGTCGAAATCTACAGCTCGGAAGGCTGGGCTTTCGACCTTCGGAGACATCGAGAGGGTGCGGCTGGTCGGCCCGATCGCCCCTGCCACGAAGCGCGGCTTGCTGGGGTCCTTCGCGGTCCATGCATCGGCGGCCTCTCGAGCGATCCTCGCGCCCTCTAAGTTGAGCTCTCGCGCGAGGTGCTCAAGTCCGTACTCTGCTTGGGCGACCCTGGTGGCGCTGAAGGTGTTGGTCTCGAGGATGTCTGCGCCAGCCTCGAGGAAGGCGTCGTGAATCTTCCGCAGGATGTCTGGGCGAGCGAGGTTGATGAGCTCGTTGTTGCCCTTGACGTCCTTGTGGTGATCGGCGAGGCGCGCTCCTCTGAAATCGGCCTCTTCGAGCCCCTCGGCCTGAATCATGGTGCCCATCGCTCCATCGAGGACGAGGATGCGTTCGGCCAGGAGGCGCTCGATGGGCTGAGGGTCTTTGCTCATAACTTGGAGGTGCGCGCAGCTGGTCTTCGAGAGCGCATGAGGCTTGTCCTCGTGCGATGAGCGGAGAGTTCGATGGCGGGTCCCTCTATGTAGCTAGCGCGTAAGCGCGAAACCATGCACAAGGAGAATATTCCGTTGGGGAGAGAGTTTATCTCTCTGGCTGGGAGAGTCCTAGCTGAGGGGAGCTAAGTCCAAGAGGAGGGCGCCGCCCTGATTCGTGACCTGTTTTTGGACGAGTCCGATGCGGCTCTTGTTCTTGTCTAGCCAGGCCACGACCTTCTTTCGAAGGACGGGCGATCCTGAATGATTGCTCGCGCCTCGCCCCGTTATGACCTCTACCTGACGATGGCGCCCTACCCTGGATCGGTGGAGGAACTGCTCTAGGTGCGCTTCTATTCGGTCTTGGGCGATGCCATGGAGATCTAAAGAGGGCCTATTTATGTCCTCGGATGAGCGTCGTGCTGTCATTGCTCTATTTTTTACATGAATCTGCCCTCAACTGCCTCTTTCGCGCGTACCTTCTCTTAATCCTCCCCCAAGAACAGTTCTTGTGGTTTCGGAGATCGATGTACCAGGCCGTCAGCTCGGCCCAACAGGACAATAAAGATGAAGAACCTCTTCCTTAGCCTCTTGGTCGCCAGCGCGGCCGTTGCTTGTAACTCAACCGAATACAGCGTCACCGACGCCTCTGACGCGAACGCTCCCGGCGGCGACTGCGCCACAGCGTGCGCCACCAGCTGCAGCGATGCCCAGAAAGCTGAGTGCAGCGATGCCCAGAAGGCCGAGTGCAGCGAAGCCAAGACCTGCCCGGTCACTGGCGAGACCGTCGAAGGCTGAGCCTCCGACCTATTGAAAAAAGACCGGCCGGTCGCGCTCTAGGGTGCGGCTGGCCGGTTTTTTATGTTCAAGCGATCGGGGTGCCTGGTGGGCAATCTGGAGCGGTGAGGAGCAGCCTCACGATCCCGTCGGGCTCCACGCCACCGAGGACGAGGACCTCAGAGAGGTGCGGCCCCACCTGTCTTGGGGGGAGGTTGCAGAGGCAGACGACAGAGCGCCCCTCAAGCTCCTCGCGTGTGTAGTGGGTTACTTGAGCGCTAGAGCGCTTGATCCCGATGGGGCCGAGATCCACCGAGAGCAGCCAGGCCGGCTTCTTCGCCTCCGGGAACTCATCGACTTGGACGATCTTCCCGACGCGCAGGTCCAGGCGTTCGAGGTCTGTGATTGAGACCAGAGCTTTGATCGCTGGGTCCAAAGCCTTACTCGGCGAGGACTGAGGCGATGCACGCGACCATGGCCGCGTCTTCGGCTGTGCAGCCTCGGGAGAGGTCCATGTACGGAGCGGCCAGGCCTTGGACAAGGGGGCCAAGAGCTGTGGCTCCTGCGAGGCGCTGGGTGAGCTTGTAGGCGCTGTTCCCGCTGTCTAGGTCTGGGAAGACGAGGACGTTGGCGCGACCAGAGAGAGGGGAGCGCGGGGCCTTTATGGCCGCGACTTCCGGCACGATAGCGGCGTCAATCTGAAGCTCTCCATCAGAGCAGAGCATGGGGTATTGCTGGGCGAGGGCCTCTGAAGCAGCGCGCACCTTCTCTACTCGCGGGTGCTCTGCAGAGCCCTTCGTCGAGAAAGAGATCATGGCGACCTTCGCGGTCTGCCCGGTGAGCTTGCGGTGGCTCTCGGCAGAGGCGAGGGCGATGTCGACGAGCTGTTCAGCGTTGGGATCAGGGACAACGCCGCAGTCAGCGAAGGTCAAAGGGCCTTTCTCCGTGAGCATGAGAAAGCTGGAGGAGACTGTCCGGATACCTCGCGCTGTCCCGATGACTTGGATTCCAGCTCGCAAGACGTCGGCCGTCGTTGAGGCGGCGCCGGCCACACCTCCTTGGCAGTCGCCTGAGCGGACGAGGAAGGCGCCGAAGATCAGGGGGTCTAAGACGCGCTCTCGCGCTTGCTCTTCCGTGACACCTTTCTCTCTTCGGAGCTCATGGTATTGCGCTGCGAATTCTTCGAGTCGTGGGTCACTCGAGGGGCGAATCATCTCGACGCCATCGGGCGCGCCGCCTCCGCTGGAGCTGAGGAGGACGGGTTTGGCTAGGCCGGCTGACGCGAGCTGAGCGGCTGCTTGACGGATTCGAACGTCGTCTCCCTCGGGGAGGACGATGCGATGGTTGGCGCGCCGGGCTCTCTCGCGGATCTCGTGAGCGATGTCCATCAGGAATTCAGGCGTTGAGTTGTGCGAGGAGTTCAGCGGGTACGTCCAGCTCGAGTCGCAAGAGCGCGAGCCCGTGGGTCTTCCCCTGTGCATCCGTTAAGAGGGAGGCTGATCCTCCTCCTCCGAGGCTGTCCTCGAGGATGAAATTTAAGAGTCGCAAGTTGTCCGCTTCATAGCGGCGCACTTGCCCAGCGTTGATGCCTCTCATGTGCACAGCCACCAGCTCTGTGGTGAGCTGCTCTTTGAGAAACGCATAGGCGGCGTCGCTCTTTGCGAGGACTCCTACATTGGAGCCTTCGCCTTTGTCGCCTGAGCGGGCGGCCGCGATGCTTGAGAGGGGTACGAGGGGCACGGTGAGATTCCTTATGTTTCAGGCAGTGAGTACTTTCACTGCGGTCTTGATCTTGTCTTTCGAGACCAGCGCAGGCCAGAACCCGATGATCTCAGCTGCCTTGGGGCGCCCGCCAGCGAAGCCGGTGACACCGGGAGGACCGCTCGTCACCAAGGGGACGAGCTCTGGGCCAAAGCGGCTTACTTTGGCGCGATCAGGGCCTTTTACGCCCATTCTGAGGACGACCTCCGGGGGTGAATCTGTCTCTCCGCCGTCAATTCCGCGATGGCAGACGCCGGCGCCGACATACTCCTCTAGGCGCTCCTCTGGTCCGTACTCGCAGCCGTCGAGCGCGAGCCTCTCCCAGACGATCTCTGCGCAGAGCTTGGCCTTCTCGAGCGCCTCCGGGCCTGAGATGGTCAGCTCTCCGACAGATTTCCATCCATCTGAGTAGCTCATCGAGACCTTGTAGTAGGGGGTCGCAGGTGCACCTTTGACGCCGTCGATGCGGACGCGGTCCGCGCTCTCCTGCGCGATGGAGAAGCTCGTGAAGTCAGCGATGACATCAGGGGTTAAATAGGCGGCGGGGTCTCCCATCTCATAGGCGAGCTGGTGACTGACAGTGTCGAGCGTCACGGCGCCGCCCGTTCCCTCGTGTTTGGTGACGACAAAGGAGCCGTCAGGGCTCGCCTCAATGATCGGGTATCCGACGCGTGCTAGGTCTTTGATCGAGCGCCAGTCTGTGTAGTTGCCGCCCGTGCATTGTGCGCCGCACTCCACGATGTGCCCGGCGACGGTGCCGGCTGCGAGCTTGTCATACTCTTCAGGTGTCCAGCCGAACTCGTGGATCATAGGGCCGAGCACTAAGCCGGGGTCGGTGCCTCGACCGGTGATGACGATGCGTGCTCCCTTGCTGAGGGCCTCCGCGATGGGGAAGGCGCCGAGGTATGCGTTGGCGCTGGTGACTCGATCACGGACGGTCGCGAGTCGAGCCTTCGTGTCCATGTTTGCAAAGTCTTCTCCGCTCTCCATGAGCGAGTCGAGGTCACCAAGGAGGTCATCGCCCTCGACGATCGCGACCTTCTCTCCCTCTAGACCGTGAGCGCGCATGACCTTCAAGACGGCCTCCATGCAAGCCGCAGGGTTCACGCCGCCAGCGTTGGCGACGACCTTGATGTCCTTCTCAATTAAGGTCGGCAGGATGCGGTCGAGCAGGCTGACGAAGTCGGTCGCATAACCCTTCTCCGGGTCGCGGTTCTTGAGCTTCTGCATGATGCTCATCGTCACCTCGGCGAGATAGTCGAGGGTTAGATAGTCGAGCGGTCCCTCTTCTACGAGGCGGATAGGTCCGAGGATGGAGTCTCCCCAGAAGCCTTGGCCGTTAGCGATCCGTACAGTTTTTGTTTCAG
>JAPKBY010000070.1 GCA_028823185.1 Planctomycetota bacterium | reverse complement strand
GATCGGGCGCGTTCCTTTGCGCTCTTTGACCGCATCTTCACGCATGTCGAAGCGCAGCTTGGCTTTTCGCTGCCCAGCGTCGGGCCCATGACAGGGGAAGCAGGAGCGCGAGAGGAGAGGTAGCACCTCTCGCTGAAAAGACACCTCGTGCTCGTCTTCTGAGGCGTAGCTCACCCCGCATAAGACGAGCGTGAAGATCAGAGCTTTCAAGGCGCGGGAGTGCATCAGGGGACATCTTACTCCATACACTTTCTCTATGAGGGACTTGGCTCGAATCACGCCCGTCCTTGCCGTCTCAGCGGCTTCCATAAGCTGACTTTTTTAAACAGCCGATCATGAACAAAGCAGAGATCATTCTTTTGGACGGCGGCACGGGGACAGAGCTTCGTGAGCGCGGCGTGGAGGTCCCCTGTCATCGAACAAGCATCTGGTCAGCGCGCGCGGTCTACGAGGCGCCGGAGGAGGTCGTCGCCGTTCATCGTGAGTACATCGATGCAGGTGCGCGCGTCGTGACGGCTTGCAACTACGCGGTGACGCCGACGCTCCTGGCGCGCGAGGGCATGGCCGACAGGGTCGAAGAGCTAACTCTCCTGGCCGTGAAGCTCGCCCGACGAGCAGCGAATGAGTCAGGAGAGAATGTACGGGTCGCCGCTTCCTTGCCGCCCTTAGATACGAGCTATCGCGCAGACTTGGTCGCGTCTGATGAGGAGCTGCGCGATGAATATGGACGCCTCGCGAAGCTCCTCGCGCCGCGCGCCGACGTCCTGCTCTGCGAGACGCTCTCTTTGGGAAGGGAAGCTGTCGCCGCCGCAGAGGCGGCGCTCTCTTTCGGGGATGAGGTGTGGCTCAGCTGGACGCTGCAAGGGAATCGCCTCGGAGTGCTCTCCGGTGGAGAGACTCTTGAGGAGGCCTTTGAGGCTGCTGCTCACTTGCCCGTGCACGCGCACCTCGTCAACTGCTGCGGCGCTGACCTCATCACAGATGCGGTCCCTCGCCTTCGAGAGCTCTCGGGTGGGCCGGTCGGTGGCTATGCGAACGCTTCTAACTCATTGCCGGGGATCTTTGATCCGCTTGATCCTGAGACCGCACCGAGCGAGCCATTGGGGCCAGCGGCCTATGCCGATGCAGTCATGAGATGGGTGAGCGCAGGCGCGACCCTCGTGGGCGGCTGCTGTCACACGAGCCCAGCGCACATCGCCGAGGTGCGCAGCAGGCTTTCAATCTGAGTGTCGCGCCGGCCTAGGAGCCCGGTGTCACTTCGCCCGGATGGCGAACGAGGACGCGTTGACCAGGAGACAGGCCGAGCGCCGGCGAACCTCTGACGAGGGCGACGCGTCCGAACTGCGGGACCTGAGGGTCTAACCAGAGCCGCTCGGGGAGCGCGCGCACATCAGGTGCGATGCGGACGACGATCGATTCAGCGGAGAGCGTTGGGTTCAGCGCAGAGGAGAGCAAGACGGTGTCATCAACGCTCAAAGCTCCGAGCTTCTCCTCAGGGAGGAAGACCTCGACCTCAAGGATTCCGTTGGGGATGAGGGTGAGGAGGGCCTCTCCTGCGGCGATGACTCGTCCACGGTGACCCGTGAGAGATGCGACGTGACCATCGACGGGTGCACGCACGATGAGCTCTCTCGCTGAGATCAGGAGCTCATCGATGTTGGCCTCTTGGACGTCTAAGGCGAGCTCCAGAGGGCGAAGTATGGGGTCGAGTTGCGGTGAGTCGGGGAGGGACTCTCGATAGAACTCTGTGCGTTGTTGAGCGTTCTCAAGCTCTTCAAGTGAAGCAGCCAAGAGCTCTCTCTCAGAGGCGATCTCTACCTTGGTTCGTTCGACTTGTAGCTCTAGCTCTTCGATCTCCGCGAAAGGTGTGAGCCCGCTCTCAGCGAGGGAGCGGATGCGCTCAAGGCGAACGCTGAGGCGCTGCTCTTGGATGACCTTTGAGGCGATCTCACCTCGCACTTGTAGCCCTTCAATGCGGGCCTCAGCCTCATCGCCGAGGTAGCGACGTAGCTCCATAGCGCGATCGAAGCCGGTCGTGAGTTCAGCGTTCGCTTGTCGCGCTCTCTCTGCGCCGAGCTCAGAGCGGAGACGGACGAGCTCTGCTCTAGAAGACGCGATCCCGGCTTGGATTTGTGCGGGGTCGAGAGTCGCGATCACTTCGCCAGTCTCTACGTACTGATAGAGCGCGATAGGCAGCGTCTCGATGCGGCCATCAACGGCAGACGCGACTGAGACCTCAGGGCTGCGAACGAGTCCGATGAAGTCATGGGGGACAGGTCGGGTCTGGTGGAGCGTTAGAGCAGCGGCACCTGCGGCTCCCCAGAAGAGCAGCGTGAACGGGATTCGGAACGCGCCTTCAAGCCGTTGCTTGAGCGGGATATGGACGCGTTTCATTTTTTTCTTCTGAGCCATAGTTTCTCTAGAGGTCTCTTCTTAGATCTCAGCTAATTCATCGCGAAGGACTAGAGAGGCTGACGCGATGCCATCAGTCTCTTGCAACTCGTTGACGAACTCTGCTCCACGAGAGCGGTTTCTGAGGCGGACTTCGAGCACATAGTCGACCTCTTCTTGGTTTCGGTGCCTGGCAGAGATCTGCCTTGTCTTGCTGCAGTGGCGTCGCAAGAGCCCTTTCGGGAACTCTCCTTCGGGGCCAACTCGCAGGCTCACATGCCCGTCAAAGCTCGCTAGGCTCCCAAAGTTGGTGAAGTGTAGATAGAGAGCGACGGTCAGCAGTGCGCACGTGCCGACGAGGGCAGCGAGATAGCGTTGAGAGCCGAGCGCCATTCCTAGGACGAGGGAGAAGAACACATAGACCGTGTCCCGCGTGTCCTTGAGCACGTTTCTAAAGCGGATGATCGCCAGTGCGCCGATCAAGCCGAAGGCGGTGACGATGCTGTTGCCTATCACGAACATGACGAGAGAGACGACGATCGTGAGCAGCACGAGCGACTGAGTGAAAGAGCGCACATAAGAGACGCCGGTGTGCGTCCACATGTAGACCCAAGCGACGATCTGTCCTAGGAAGACTCCTAGCAGGAGTGTTATCGCTAGGTTCTCGAGCGTGTAGGCAGGGGAGAGGTCCGTCGCCTCCATTCCCTTGAGGAAATCTATGAATTGAGTGTCCATGACTTAGATAGCTGTGCGCATGACTCCGCGGCGTGCAGCCTCGTCTACGCACAAGACGTACTTCGGCACTGAGGTGCGATCGAGTTGGAATTCTCGCACGAGCCCTGCGACCCAAGAGGGGTAGAGGTTGGTGAACTTGAGCTCGAGGATTGAGTGAGTCATAGGAACTTTGAGCCAATCTCCGACGAGGTGGCTGAGGTCGGAGTCCAAGGTGAGCGCTCCCTCGAGGTCATCGTCAAAGGTGATCCTCACTGGGTCTGCGCTCTGAGAGACATATGCCTCTCTCATGTATTTGACTCGCATGAGCGGCTCAGCGCTGTGTAAATCACGGAGGTGGAGGAATTCTGCGAGGTCAGAGCCCGGCGCTGACTCGTTAGAGTCGTGCTCAATGAGCTCTATCGCCTTAGCGCGCGGGACAGACTGCCTGGACTTGTAGACGATCCCGTTCATGCGCTTCTTCACCTCAAAGTAGGCGTTGTCGGCGGGTGAGTCAGAGTAGGTTCGAATGCGGAGCTTGAAGCGGTTCTTTATGCCGTCGGCCGTCGATTTATAGAGCGAGAGCCTAGGGCAATCGAGGTAGAGGCTTGAGATCGCATAGCGGCCATCATCGTGGCCATGGGAGAAGCGATCTTGCTTTACGAAGGGCTTGATGTACTCCCGGATGTCGGCCCTGACGCTCTCGCTAATGAGGTATTTACACTCAACCCGCGAGAGCATCGTCTCGTCATTGATGGGGAGTTGGGCGTTCATGGGTCAAAAAAGGGGGGCAGTAAAACGGAGGAGGAACCCGTTCAGAGACTTCCGTCTAGAAGCCTGTTCACGGGGCATTTCTCCTCTCTTTACAGTATAGCCCGGGTTTTTGGGCGCCTCGGCCCCTCCAGCGGGTAAATAACCACTCTGGGCTAATAAGGGGTCGTAGAATGGGTAAAAATCAGGACCCAGCGGGGGGTCCTGATGGAGATTGTCAGGATGAATAAGAGCACATTTAAAGCGCTGGTTGATAGCGGCTCTAACCCTCCTGAGGGGCTCTCAGGGCCACTTTTGGCGCTCTGCTTGGGCCGCAGAGGCGATTGGGAGGCCTCACATGCGCTCGTAAACGAGATGGACTCCTCCCTCGGTAGCTGGATTCACGCCTGGCTGCATCGCGTGGAGGGTGACCTCCCCAATGCTCGCTATTGGTATGAAATGGCTGGCAGGGCGGAGGTCAGAGGAGAGCTGGAAGAGGAATGGGAAGAGCTCACGGTGGCAGCTCTAGAGGCCCCCTCTTCCGATTAAAGCAGCTCTGTTAGCGCCTTTGCGAGGTGCTCGTATTGAGCTGGGGAGTTATAGGCCTGGGCCGAGATGCGCAGGAAGCGGGCCCTGAGGGCGGGCCAGCGCATCACAGGGACTTGCACAGAGTGCTCCGCTATGAGCCTCTCTTGGAGCGGATCTTCATAGAGGCCTTCATGTGGAGTGTTGTCTTCCGGAAGGAGGATCGCCGAGAGGTGCGAGAGCATCTCATCTGGGCAGGGGGCGGTTCCTCCAGTGGCTCGGAGGAGCGTGTCCCGGCCTTGGATCACGAGCTCTCGGTTCTTGGCGCGCAGGTCATCCCAGCCGCCAGGATAGAGGCTGCCCATCTCCTTGATGGCGATCGGGACGCAGAGATAGGGGGTCGGATCAGATGTGCCTGTCCAATCAGCTTCGATGCGAAAGCGGCTGCGGTCGCGCCTCGTAGAGTTTGCTCCGTGGCTGATCGCGAGCGGCCTGATCTGCTGCTGGCGATCTCTGCGCACATGGAGGAGCGCCGATCCTTTCGGTGTGCACATCCACTTGTGGCAATTGCCTGTGTAATAAGCAGCGCCGAGCTCATCTAGCTTGAGGTCTAGCTGGCCAGGAGCGTGCGCACCATCGACTAGGCAGTCGACTCCGCGCTCGTTGAGCTTGCGGACGATCTCTTCTGCTGGCATCACGAGTCCTGTCGGACTCGTGATGTGATCAAAGAGTACGAGTCGTGTGCGACTCGTGACCTTGGAGAGCAGCGCCTCCACTGCTTGGGCTGGGTCTTCGATAGGGAAGGGGATGTGAGCTACGACGACCGCTGCGCCGGCGCGACCGGCGACATAGTCCAAGGCATTACGACAGGCGTTGTACTCGTGGTCGGTGACGAGGAGCTCGTCATCGGGCCCGAGGTGCAGTGAGCGCAGCACAGTGTTCACTCCGCTGGTCGCGTTCGGGACGAAGGCGAGGTCTTCGGCCTCTGCGCCGACGAAGTCCGCGAGCCGGGCCCTCGCTGTGTCCAGGCGCTCCTCGATCTCTTCTTCGAAGAAGCGGACCGGCTCCTTTTCGATGTGCGTTCGAAGGCGTGTCTGCTCTTCTAGGACGACTCTGGGGCAAGCTCCGAAGGAGCCGTGGTTCAGAAAGACGACCTCGGGATCGAGGTCCCAGTGATCTATTAAGGGGCTAGGTTGAGGGAGCATGGAGTTTATTCAGCTGCCTCAGGGATCAGGCGGGCATGTAGTTCCAACTCTTCTCCAATTTGGATCCACAAGGCGTGCGGATCTAAAGAGAAGGTCCGAGGCCTGAAGCCTGCTGCGACGACATGCGCCGGGAGGCGCAGCGTATAGAGGGTCTCGCCGCTTGGTTCATGAACGACCCGGATCACAGGCTCAGCTCCATCAGGGCAGGAGATCTGAGGGAGCCAGCCCACAGCCTCGCGGTCGTATTGATCGAGCAAGTCGACAGTGATCGGCCATCCCTCGTACGGCTCGGCGTCAACTGCTGATGGGTCTACCCAGCGCGGCCAGTTCGCGAGCGTCATCTCCCGGGGGTCATCAGCGAAGTTGACGATCCCATAGCCCGGCGCGCGGTTGTAGAGCGCGGCTGGCTCGCGCTCGGCGTCGACCGGGTTTGAGGCGGCGAAGACGGTCATCTTGTTGCCGAAGCCGTCCAGGTAGTCGCCCGTGTTGCGGGCCGCACCCTCGGCTTGGTTGGCGCCGCGCTCTGAGGGATACCAGCGCCTAGGCCAGGTGTTGGCGACGGAGGGGACACAGAGCGCGTACCCAGAGTCTCCCCACTCCTCGACGCCGTAGCGGATGGTGGAGCCGAGGTGTTGGTCGCCGGCGATGTGGAGGGCGAAGGCTTTGCGGATCTTGAGCAGGGCTCGGTCGCGTCCGAGGGAGGGCCAGCCGTTCGAGTCCCCATCGGAGACAGGCATGTCATCGGGCGGGTACCCGCCGGCAGGGACGACCGCGAGTCGTGGCGTGACAGCGTCGGTCTTCGCCGGAGGGGGGAGCGTCGCGACGTTGGCGAAGATGGTCTGGGAGAGGACGACCTTGAAGAGCGCCTGCTCGGACCAGTCAGCGGCCCAGGACTCGAGGAAGCTGAGCTGTCGTTCGCCCAAGAGAGGCGCGTCTACTTTCGACTCGCTCGGGACAAAGCCCTCGGCCTTGAAGAAGCCGTTCTTGCAGTCCCCCTCTGTCTCCATGACGGTCGGGGACTCCTTCCACATCCGGTCGGCGAGGACGGCGAAGCTCACGCCGCCGTACTCGACGTTCGTGTAGTAGACGCTGATGTCCTGCTCGATCGGCGTCGGGTCGAAAGGGTCTGGCAGGTGGCTCACCTGAGTGCGGTGGATCGCGTTCACGAGGTGACCGCTCAACCTGTAGCCGCCGGAGTCATGGGCCGTCATTCCATCTCGTGCCACGGCCTTGCGGCCGCCAGCGCCCCAGACGTTCCCGTGGTAGACGTCGTGATCGTCCGGGATGGTGACCGCGGGGAGATCACGGGTGAGGTCGCCGAAGACCCAGCACCAGCGGTACCACTTGTAGAGGTAGTCCTCGATCGAGTCTCCATCGTGCGGCATGTTCGCGCCCACGATGTCGCCCTCGTAGATTTGGTCGCCTGAGAAGAACAGGAAGTCGGGCTCGTGATACTTCACGGAGGCGACGAGTTCTGCGTGGGGGAACCAGATGCCGTCCGAGTTCCAGCGGATCTTGCCGCCGGTGAAGCACTTGTGTCCGGTGAAGGCGGCGATGGTGATGTCCTCAGGGATGGCGCGGATGACACCCTCATAGGTGCACTCTTCGAGCTCGCCGTCGGCTCCCTTTGCTTCGCTCGTCACGCGGTACGGGGTGTCGCGCGAGCCGTCCCAGTTATCGACTCGGAATGGGTAGGTGTAGGAGAGGGGCGTCAGCTCTGCGCGCGCGACCTCTCGCCACTTTGAGCCTCGCTTGATCTCTAAGCGCGCTTCAGAGCCTTCACCTTCGCCGAGGGGGACTGATTGCGCAGTGAGCTTGAGCGTCCCTTCACTGAGGGTGTGCTGGCAGGAGAGGAGCGGCCCCCAGGCGCGCTCTGGGTGTCGCTCTAGCTTGGGTCCGTCCATGGTCCAGTCCTGAAACCAGAAGCCGGAGCGTGACTCCTTCGTGCCGAGGTGTGAGATGAGCCCGAGGCAGCCGTCGAGCTGGTGGGCTGGGAGGCCGTCGTAGACGGCTTGACTGAGGAGCGCTCCGTCCGCTTTTGAGTGAGCGCTGAGCTCGAGGGAATATGTCTCTCCGTTGGGACGTACGAAGAGAGAGAGCTGCGCAGAGACAGGACCAGCATCTCCATAG
>JAPKBY010000069.1 GCA_028823185.1 Planctomycetota bacterium | reverse complement strand
GCGCTGACCTAGGCGTGGCGAAGGAGCAGACGGTGTTCGTGAGCGGGATCGGCTGTTCAAGCCGCTTCCCGTACTACATGGACACTTATGGCTTTCACACGATCCACGGACGAGCGCCGGGCTTCGCGACGGGAATTAAAGTCGCTAACCCAGAGCTCACGGTTTGGATGGTCACCGGTGACGGTGACGGCCTCTCGATCGGTGGAAATCACCTCGCGCACATCTTGCGTCGAAACGTGAACGTCAACATCTTGCTCTTCAACAACGAGATCTACGGCCTCACAAAAGGTCAGTACTCTCCGACCTCTCCGGTCGGCTTGAAGACGAAGACTTCACCGCTCGGAAGCATTGACCGGCCCTTCAATCCCATCAACTTCGCCCTCGGCGCAAACGCGACCTTCGTAGCCCGGACGATCGATACGCACGTCAAGCATATGACGGGCGTGTTGAAGGCGGCGGCGGCTCACGAGGGAACATCCTTCGTCGAGATCTTCCAGAACTGCCTGATCTTTAACGATGGCTGCTTCGATGATGTCGCTAACCGCAAGGTCAGGGACGAGAAGACGATCGACCTGATGCCCGGAGAGCAGCTCAAGTACGGAAAAGAGCTCGACAAGGGGCTTCGCTTCAACGGATGGGGGCTAGAAGCCTGCAGCGCTGAAGACTCCTCTGTGTGGGACCCCACGGTCGACTCGACAGCTCCTGCCGTCATGATGGGAGAGCTCGCTAATCAAATAGAGCTGCCCCGTCCGATCGGAATCTTCCGTCAAGTCGAGGCGCTCCCCTTTGACGAGGGCGTCGCTCAACAGATCGAGACATCTAAAGAGATGAAAGGCGAGGGCGACATCAAGGACCTCATCTACCAGGGCAACACCTGGGAAGTCGAGTAAGGCGTTCACGGAGACCAGCTCGGCTAAAGAGCCTCTCCTGAAGAGCCTCTCCTAAAGAACCTTTCCTAAAGAACCTCTCCTAAAGAACAAGGAGCCCCGCCTCACGCATGAGCGAGACGGGGCTCCTTTCTTGTTCTGGTGTTCTTAGAGCTTCTCTATGTCACCTAGGGGGCGCCAGCGGGTGACTTGGGTCGCGTCCACCTTTAGGTCGCGGTGCTTAACATCGACGCCATAAGTCGCCGTCTCGCGAATGTAGGGCTCGGGGTCAGCTCCTTCAGGGGGATCGTAGACGTCGACGTCATGGAGGACAGCTTCGAAGCCGTTGGAGTCATCGAAGCGTCCGATGTAGACGGTGCCGGAGTTCGTTTCGATGACGAGGTTCATGCCGTGAGGGGCGTCAGAGAGGTTCTTGCTCATGGGATTGGTCTTTGAGTGAGAGAGGAGTCGCAGAGTTTAGCTTTAGAAGCGCAGGGTGTAGCCGAACTTCAGGGCGAGGCCTGTGCGTTCAGGGGCGAAGCGGTCGCCGATAGTAGTCCAGGATTGATTGAGGACGATGAAGAGTTCGCGCCCAGGCTCAAAGATGTGCCATAGACGGCTGTTGAATCCCACGCCCTCACTCTCGTCATCGTACTGAACGAAATTAAACCAAGAGGTGTCAGGAGACAGCTGAATGTCTGCACGGAGCCGAATTAGATTTACGTCAAAGGCTCCAGCATCGAGGTCTATCTCGTTTCGCTCATACTCTAGGCCCAGCTGTCGTCCGGGGCTGAGCTTCCAGTCCAGCTCGATGTCATAGTCGACGCGGTCCCCACCGTAGAACTCGCCGAGGTCGACGCCGGTCTCTAATGAGAGAGGCCTCGCACTGCTTGTCTCGTACTCGACGCCCCAGCGAGTGTATTCGTAGTCACCGACAGGGATCAGGACATCATCCTGGATGTTCCAGTCCTCGCTTAAGATCTCTCGCTGTTGCTTGACGTCGATGTCGAAGGAGTCGCCGCTCTCCCACTCGACCCGAAAGAGGGTCGCGTGGAGGCGCTCGGACTCCGTGTTTCCGTCGAGGTCTGTATAGATCGTTGGATGCAGACCAAAGCCGAGCTGGCGGATGTTGGTGTGCGGACGAGGGGAGTAGTCAAAGCCGGCTGAGACCTTCTTGATCCCCCTCCTAGGGACGAACCCGAGCGCGGGGTCGAAGTCTTCTCCGATCTCCGTGTAAGAGAGGGATAGGTCCACGATGTCGTTGGGGTATGAGACGCTGGCGTAATAAGCCTCGTCCGTCTCTTCTTGATTCTCGGCGGTGAGTCCGAAGGCTGAGACTCGTAAGTTCTTGTCGCCAAGGAAGGAGTCTGTCCGGTAGTTGACGTCCGCGCCTAAGGTCGCCCCGTCTCCCCCGTCAGGGTTCCCATGCGTCCACAAGAGGCCCACGTCGGACTGATCGCCGATGTTCCTTGAGAAGCGGCCGACGAAGAGGTTTTGGGCGCCGAGAGAGACAGGCCCATCATCGTCTTCATAAGAGAGCGCCCCAGCTTGGACGTCGAGGAGCCCGAGGGAGTACTCATTTGTCTGTGTTGTGAAACGCGCTGCGACCTCTAGTGGGACCTCGCGGCTGTTGAACAAGCCGATCTTTCGGCTGAAGAATGGAGTGACGTCTGAGCCTCGCCTGCGACCGCTGGAAGGACCAAAGAAGAAGACGCCAGAGTCCTCGAGGAAGAAGTCTCTCTTCTCCTGATAGTAGAGCGGGAAGCGCGTCAGGTTGATGCGTCTGTCGTCCACCTCTGTCTCTGCGAAGTCCGTGTTGAGAGAGGCGCTCAACTTTGTGCTCGGCGAGAAGCGATAGAGGAGGTCTAGGCCAGCGTCGAGGTTAGTGTCGGTCTCGGAGGTCGTTCGGTCACGCTCTCCGTTGGCGGTCAAGAAGGGGAGGATGTCGAGTCCCATGCCTTGGTCGAGGGTGGGCACGTCGATGAGAGCGCCTGCGTGAAGAGAAGAGAAGAAGTAGATGTTCGTGCTGGGCGTGGCCCAGCGAGCCTCCTCTTCCTTGCGCCGAATAAAGCGCCGGATGTTGAAGCCCCACTCAGAGCTGGTGGGGTTGAAGTTGAGCGTCGCGTAGGGGATGGCAAGCTCTGCGAACCAGCCCTCATCTGTGACCTTTGATCGGCCACGCCAGAGACCGTTCCATGGCTTGTTGAAGCTGGAGCCGTTCTTGGTGATCAGAGCGTCTCCTCTGGAGCCCGCAGCGCTCATCTGAAACCAGAAGGCGTTTCGATCATCATTGAAGGTGTCGAAGAGGAGCTCGAAGCGGTCGTCAGCGTATAGACCCGCGTCGCGTGCCATGTTGACCTCGCGAATCCCCAGAGGCTCTGAGTCAAAGCAAGAGACCGCGATGAAGAGCTCATTAGGGCCAAAGCAGAACCTCACCTCAGTCCGTTCGCTGGCAGGCGCGCCGTTGTCAGGGAGCACCTGTTTTAGGCCCGTGAGGGGCTCTATGCGCTCCCACAGGGGCTCGTCTATGACTCCGTCGATGCTCGGCTCCTCGTCTATGCCCAAGCTGACAGCCGCGTGGGAAGGGAGGTCTTGGTTCGCGAGCGCTGCGCAGAGGAGGAGGGAGATGGAGATCATGGCTTGTCCTAGCCGGGGATGTTCGCAGATACGCCGCTCTCGCGGCACCCAAAACTACGGGCTTATTCTCACAGAGATCGCCCCTCGACCTGGAAGGTGAGTTTTGCCGCTAGAGCTCGTAGAGATAGAAGAAGGGCGGGAGTCGGATTAACCGACTCCCGCCCTTGGAGAGATCAAGCGGTCTTGATTAGAGCACTAGTTCTGGAAGGTAATGCTCTTACCGTTGGAGAGGTTGAAGGTTGAACCTCCAGCCGGGGGATCACGGAACCAGCACTGGAACTTCCAGGTTGAGCCAGCAGTCAAGTTTGATGAGTGCGGCGCCTGGTTGTTGTTGACTGAGTGCGCGATGTTGTAGAAGTTGTCTGACTGCTCGATCGGAAGGCGATAGGTGCCTCCGCCGACGCAGCGAACACCGTTACCGAAGGGCACTTCGATCTCGTTCGCACCGTAGTAGAAGATGCCGAACTGGCCGACGGGGACCGGTGAGGCACCCAAGATAAGGTCGTTACTGCCGACGCTGTTTGACCCGAGGTTGTAGATCTGAGCTGCGCCACCAGATGAGTTCTGGGTGCTGGTGCAGTAGCTGTAGACATCGGGGGGAGTTCCGGGACCCTTGGTCGGGCCTGAGAGGCTCGTTGAGATGCCCGGCTCAAACATGCTGAGAGTCGCCGTGACGTCCTGGGGTACAGCACCAGTGGTGAAGCCGAAGTTGTAGACGGTGCCCCAACGAAGCGCGTTAGCGTCGTTGTTCTGAGCGTAAGTCTCAGCGGTCTCCCAAGTGATCTCGCCACCAGAGATGTCGTGCGTCCAATCGAGACCGTTGTAGGGCTCACCGCTGTGGTAGTCCACGTCGTGGAAGAACACGTTCGTGAGGTTAGCGTTCGGGTTGACCGGAATGCTGAAGGACCCACAAGACTGTGTCGAGTTCAGGTTGTGAACCGCGTACATGTAGGTGAAGGTGCCGTCATTGTTGTCTTTGACGTTGCAGCCCAGCCAGTAGAACGCGTGACGGTTGCTGCCACCCTCGTTCAGGTTGGAGATGCGTACCAATTCAACGGAGGGAACAGCGTCCTTCCATGCGTGGAGGGCCTCTTCGCCGACATTGGTCGGGCCGTTGCCGTCAACGTTGGTGTGAGAGATGACGTTGACTTTACGCCAAGAGGCGTTGTTGCCGGCGTTGCCATGAATGGCGTCGTCCTCTGAGATGTAGTGCCCTTCGATGAAGTACTCGGCTGAACCATTTCCGTTGATGGATTGGTCAATGTCCTCAAGGTGGACCTGAAGTCGACCACGGATCGTTCCGTTGCCAGAGGGGCTCGGGAAGGGGTGAGGATGGCTGCCGATTGAGGCTGCAATCTGATACTTGGGTCCGCCTGTCCGACCGTCGTTGAGGCTAGCCCAGTAGGTGTCCGCGCAGCCGACTCCGAGGGTGGAGCAGGGGCTTGATTGGCAGCTACCGCAGCCGGGCTCGTTGACAGCGCAGAAGCCGTGCTTGAGCCAGCTCTGGCCGATATGAAGGAAGCGCTCGTCCTCGAGACGGAACATGTTCTGGCTGATGACGGGGTGGTTTTCGGTTGAGCCCCAAACCAGCGCCGACGTGCCGATGTTGCAGGACTGAGTCCCGAAGCTATAGGCCGCGATGTCATTGCCGGTCCCGTAGTAGATGATGTCGTTAGTGTCGCCGCCGTCTACACCGATCTGGTGTACGACAACGTCGGGGTTGGTTTGTGCGCTAGCGAGTCCAGTCAGCAAGAGTGCTGCCATGGCGGCTTTAGATGCGAAGTGCTTGATCTTCATGTGGATTACTTTCTCTGGTTAATTTGATGCTTACATGGGCTACAGCAAGGAGCCTTCCAGACCGGCTCGCCGTCTCCACTTTTACGTTCTTGTTGGTGACCCGACCCTTGGGTCGGCTGGTGTCACTGGTATTACTATTCTGACTCATGAAGCAGGCATTTGGGGCAATTCTCTCAAATTCAGACTTCTGAAATAGAACCGTTGGCCAAAGCTCTGCTCTAGGAATATAGATGTGGCCGGAGCAGAAGAGGTTCCCTTAGAGCAGGCTAGGGTTGCGCCAATGCGACGAAAAGGTGCCCTGAGACCGACCGGAGTGCGTTTTGCCTTGTTGAACTCGAGGCTTTTTATTGACCCCGCGCCTCTAAGGGATCTCACTCTTCAGCGCTCATGCGTCTCGTGCATTCTGCAGCGACCTCTCTAGGGAAGGGATCATCCGGGCGGAGCTCAGATGCCCTTTTCGCATGAGAGAGGGCCTCTGAGGGATTATTCAGGGCCAAAAGAGCCTGCGCGAGCAGTAGGTGAGTGCCTGCATCTTCTCTTTGCTTGAGCGCCTCTCTGTACTGGGCAGCTCCCTCTTCGAGCCTCCCTAGCTGACAGAGCATGCCTGCTAGGTTCTCGCGGGCTTGAAGAGAGCTCGGATCGGCAGCTAGGGAACGCTGAAAGAGCGTTACGGCCTCTTCTGGCTCGTTGGAGATCGCCTTCAGAACCCCGAATAGATAGAGAAGCGTGGGCTCCTCATTCAAGCTAGCCAATCCTTGCAGGAGGAGCTCTTCGGTCCTGCCAGGGTCCCTCATCGTGGAGAGGAGGAACTCGGAGAGCTCACGATAGGGCTCAAGAGGTCGGGGGCTGAGCTCGATGGCTCTGCGCATCTCGAGGATATAACCTTCGTTATCACCGCTAGAGAGGGCTTTTATGGCTAGACGGCGAGCATCTTTGGACCCGAGGCTCAGGATGAGGACGTCAATCTCGCTCTCCTCGGCCACGATTCCGAGCCCCTCACGCAGGACCGCCTCAGCGCCCTCGAGGTCACCCATGGCATAGATGAGGAAGTCCGAGAGGTCAGCGCGAGAGTCGATTCGTGTTGGTTCGATCTCGATCGCGTGGCGTAGCGCCGCTATGTAGCCCTCCTTGTCTCCGGTGAGCAGCCTCGCCCAGCCTAATCGTTGAGCATTGTGAACACTCGGGATGAGCGCCCACTGATCTAGGAAGCTCGCCGCCTCACTGAGCCGAGCGAGCGTCGCTTTGTCAGCAACGTTGAGGTTGGAAGCTCGATTCGGTGCCCATGCGCTGCGCAGTGATTCAGTTTCACTGAAGGCCAGCTCTGCGCGACGCTCATGAACCTGGACAGCGGCGCTGTGCGCCCAGAAGAGCCCGAGCAGCAAGCAGCCGCCAAGGAAGGTGTGACCTCCAGCTGTGACAGCGCCGCCCGTCTTGAGAGTGGTGGATTGCAGCCGGACCTCTGTCTTCGTGATCATGCGGGCGGCCAGAAGTCCGATCGAGGCCAAGATCGCCGCGAGCCCTAGGGCAAAGAGGAAGGGCACCGCTCCGTAGAGGCCGCGGAAGGTGAGGAGCCCGAGGGTGAAGAGCAGCACCATCAAGAGCTCCTCCTTGAAGAGGAGGCTCCCCCAACGGCTTAGTTTTCCACGCGCAATCGGGGATCCTTTTGCGTGGGCGGGGCGATCACTGCGGGGCACTTTCGCGACCTTTCCGAAGCCAAAGTAGAGCGCGTCCTTTGGACAGACGCTGACGCAGTCGAGGCACTTCATGCAGCCAGAGTCGACGACTTGACCGTAGTCCCGCACTTCGGCTGCGACATCTACATTTGAGGTGCAGGTGGCCGTGCAGTGCCCACATCCTTCGCAGGCATCCGTGACGCGGATCCTCCCGGGCGCCACCTTGTCAACGAGACCAAAGAGCGCGCCATAAGGACACGCGTAGGTGCAGAAGCCCTTTGAGCCGAGGAAATAGACGATGGCGAAGCCGCAGATGGCGAAGGTAAGCGCAGCGATGGGCCAAGGGGGGAAGGTCTCCCAGAAGCTGCTCGTCGTCCACTCGGTGGAGCGTGTTGAGATGTCCTCACCAATCCAAAGCCTGTAGGCGAGCGGCCAGAGGAACATGTAGACAAAGGCGATGCTCGGGACGAAGAGCAGCGCGCGTGAGCGCAGCGGCTTGGGCGTTATGCCGACCTTCAGGAGCAGCCAGCGGCACAGGTCTTGGAGGGCGACGATGTGACAGGCCCAACCGCAGAAGAAGCGGCCGAAGATGGCGGTGAGCAGAGTGGCCGCGAGGAAGAAGACGAAGCCGGCGTTGATGACAGAGTGTTTTGAGAACTCCATGGCCTCGGAGGGCTCAAGAGGAGTCATCGTCTCACCGGTCGAGTACCAGTGCGCGATGTGCGCGGCGATCGCTAGATGGACGAGCAC
>JAPKBY010000593.1 GCA_028823185.1 Planctomycetota bacterium | reverse complement strand
CGGTCGTAGATTATGACGTTTGGTTTGAATGGACGGCTGACTTCACGGGCAGCGCCAGGGTCTCTTCCTGCTCAGGGACGAGCGAAGACACCAAGATCGCTGCTTATCCTGCAGGCGGTTGCCCAGCTCTCAACTCAGCGCTTGCATGCAACGATGACGCCTGCAATTACCAATCGACGATCGCCTTCGACGTGCTCGCCGGTTCGAGTTACATGATCCAGCTAGGCAACTTCCCGGGCGCCATCCCTACCTCGCCGGGCACCTTCGAGATCAGCGAGAGCCTGCCTGTCCAGTACCCGGTCAATGGCCACTACTACCTCGTCGTCTACGAGACCGTCCCTTGGGATGTCGCCAAGGCGACCGCTGAATCGATGAGCTACCTAGGTGCGCAAGGTCACCTCGCCACATACTCAAACCATGAAGAAGACCAATGGGTCTACCACACGCTCGCAGGAGCCGCGCTCGGCAACTCCTGGATCGGGCTCTACCAAGACGTCAACGACCCTAATTACTCAGAGCCTGCAGGTGGCTGGTTGTGGGTGGACGGAACGCCCAACACCTACACCAACTGGTATGCACCCGGTGAACCGAACAACGGCGGCGGCACAGAGGCTTATGGTGGGTACTGGCCTGGAGATCAGTGGAATGACTATCAGATCTCTGACGCGAACGCCGCGGCATACGTCGTCGAGTTCGACACTAGCAGCTCCACGAGCTTCTGCTTTGGAGATGGAACCGGGACCAACTGTCCTTGCGCTAACAATGGAGGCGCTGGTGAAGGCTGCGCCAACGGTGGCGGCGCAGGAGCGACCCTACTCTCAACCGGTTCGGCCAGCGTCTCGATAGCGGACTTCGGACTCAGCGCATCCAATCTCATCGGAGGCCAACCCGGCCTCTACTTCCAAGGCAACAACGCGATCAACACCGGCCTCGGCATCTTATTCGGTGATGGCTTGCGATGTGCTGGCGGTGGAGTGATCCGTCTACAAGTGCGCTTCAGTGACGCCAACGGCAGCTCCTCTACGACCGCCGACTTGGTCACTACTGGAGGCGTCGTACCTGGAGACACGAAGCGATACCAGATCTGGTATCGAGACCCTCTCGCTAGCCCCTGCGGGACTCTGTTCAACCTCTCCAACGGAGTCGAGTTGACCTTCAGTTCATAGTCCGGCTCCACCACATACCGAGACCCTAGATCTAGCTCACCCCTTCGTTCGGGTGCGCTTCTTCCACGCCCGCCACGCGGCGTCTAGCTCAGCGACGAGCTCACTCTTTTCGCTGGAGAGATCTCGGGACTCTGTTGGGTCGAGCTTCATGTCGTAGAGCTCCCAGCGCTTGATCTTCTTATCCCAGGAGACCTTCCAGTCACCGCGCCGATAGGCGCGATTACCGGCCCACAGCCACCCCCACTCTGGTGGGCTCAAGCGCTCCCCTCCTCGCAGGACAGAGCTGAGGCTCTCCCCTTCGAGGTGTTTGGGGCTGCTCACTTCTCCGGCCAGCTCTAAGAAGGTCGGAATGAGATCGATGATGTGGCCGGGCTCGCTCGTGCGAGTCCCCTCTTCAATCCCTGCGGGCCAACGCGCGAGCAGCGG
>JAPKBY010000592.1 GCA_028823185.1 Planctomycetota bacterium | reverse complement strand
GATTTTATTGAGACTTCTTTTATTGGGCGATGTAACGGGCCCGCGCCAAGGGCAAGAGCTCACCGTCTACGGCCCCTGGCATCGGCCAGCGCTCCCACTCTGCCTCGACCTGCAAGGCTAGGAATTCATCGCTGGGCTTCACGAGCGCAGAATCGATCACGACGGTAGCCATCGCCAAGGTAGATGACGCCCCCTGATAGGGATGGCCGGGGAGCTCGCCTTGCTCCAGTCCATAGTCAGGCACTTTCACCTGCAAGATGAGCTCCTGATCGAGGTCTTCTTCGTCAGGATGAATCCACGCAGTGTGGAGATAATCACCTGCTCCAACGAGCGCACCGCGCGCCCTGATCCGAGGCGCGGAGGCCTGCGCAGCTGGGAAGTCATCTCGAACCATCCATGCCAACCTCAGCTCTAGTGGACCGCTCCGATCCCAATCAGCGGGCAAGGCGACCAGCACGCTGCCACGCTCGACTATGCGCACCCCCTCTGGCTCAGAGTCATCCTCAACGAGGAAGGACGAAGGTTCGCCGAGTGAGATCACCTTCTCCACAATGAAGGGCCCGGCAGCGAGGGAGCTGTGAGCGCTGGGGCCAGAGGTGCATGCGAACACTCCGAGCGTGAGCGCTCCCCCTAGAGCCCAGAGACCATCCTTGCCTATCCTCCTTTTCATCATCATGACGGCGTGGAGGCACTAGACCTCTTCGCCACATGCTAGAGCCCGACAAGAGGTCCATTCAGAACGCACAAGTCCTGATTTCCTATGCGCGCATGCTCACCCTAGACCGAGCACGCGAGCAGAAAAAACAGGGCTTAGGGAGTAACCGTGAAGGAGACGGCGTTTGAGAGAGAGATACCGGTGCCGTCCTGGTGGTTCGGGTCACGATACCAGTACTGCGCATAGACCTGGTCTCCGGGGAACAAGAGCCGCCCGACCATATAAGGCTGAGAGAAGGCTGAGTGCAGGGTTCCGCTACAGTCCGCGCCGCCTGAGATTGCTGTGCCAGCAGTGAATTGAATTCGCTTGCGGCTCACAGGAGGCTGCACGCACAAGGTCGCGTTCATGTAGGGAATGGACGCTGAAGTCCCGCCCCACATCAAGACACCAAAGTTGGCGTTGATCATCTCATTGCAGCCGAGGTAGAAATCATCCGGACCGCTAAAGCTGGGCGTACCCGTCCAAAAGATGTCAGCCTCACAACCAGATGAGTTGAGCTTTGAATCACAGTAAATCGTGAAGCCTCCGGCACCCATCGAGTAGTCCTCGCTGACACCTTGATCTGAGACGCTCCCATCAACATCAGGCGCCGAGTTCGGATCGCCTGCGTCTAAGCAAGGAGAGGAGGCTAAGAGCCTGTAATCCTGCATGGGTATGTTTCGAAAGCCGGGGCTCGCGTCTTGATTACCGACCCCGGCGAAGCCGCCGCCGATGTCTGAGTAGCTAGCCACCACCGATCCTGAGCCGAACACAGCAGGAGAGCCGAGGTCTACCGTGCCGTTCCCCCACAAGATGGACTCGTGCAGCGTCGCGCTCGCACCTGTTCCTACCGTGAGCCCCGAAGCTCCACCCAGTCCTTCATTCGAGCTGTTGCCCGTG
>JAPKBY010000068.1 GCA_028823185.1 Planctomycetota bacterium | reverse complement strand
CTTGCTAACCGACCCATCGCTGACATCGAGCGCATCGCCATTCTGGCGACGCTTGAGCGCACCGGTGGCAACAAGACAGAGGCTGCGAGACGCCTCGGTGTAACAGCTAGAACTCTGAGCAACAAGATGAAGCTTTGGAAGGAGCTAGGCCTAGTCGCCTAAGGAAAACCCCATGGACTCACTCCGATTTAATGACCCGCTCTTGGTGCGCCTCTTAGGTGCAGTCTCCGAGCGCGGCAATGTCATCTCGAACAACCTCGCCAACACGAACACGCCCGGCTTCACGCCGGACCGTGTCGAGTTTGAGTCTCGCCTCCGCGATGCTCTTAAGCGCGGTGAGTCCTTAGACGCGGTAAAAGCAGAGACAGTAAAAGACAAAACCAATCCGGTCAGCCCTGACGGCAACTCCGTCGTCATGGAAGACGAGATGGGCGCGATGTTAGAGAACCGCATGCGGTACGAGACCTTCGCCACCATTTTAGAAGCGCAGTTCGAGCTCATTCGCTCCAGCGTCCAGGAGGGCCGCTAATCATGACTAATATAAGTGACCCCTTCCGAGGCTTCAGGATCGCCTCCTCCGGCTTAGCCGCAGAACGAACCCGAATCAACGTGATCGCGAGCAACCTCGCCAACGCTCACACGACCCGCATGCCCGGCAGCGACGGCCCCTCTCCTTACCAGAGACAGGTCGCACACTTCGAGCCCATCCTTGAGCGCCACGCCGGAGAGACCACACCTATGGGGGTGCGCGTGTCAAAGGTCGGCCACGATCAAGACACTCCCTTCGAAGAGATTAACGACCCCTCCCACCCGGACGCCGTCGATGGCGTCGTGAGGTACCCGAACGTCAACGCCACTAAAGAGATGGCAGACCTCATCACCGCCATGCGCTCTTACGAAGCCAACCTCAAAGCCCAAGAGAGCTTTGTCCGTATGGCTGAACGCGCACTACGCATCGCCCGCTGATCAACCAGAGGCACTTGAAACATGACACGAAGCATCGGATCTGACCCCAGCATCGCCCGCACTCTCTTAGAGGGCGCGAGGATGGGCAAGTCTAAGCAGCCCGGCGGCGACGCCAAGGGTCTCGCTGACGACTTCCGCAAGAAACTTCTCGACCGCCGCGTCGAGCTCGAGTCACAGCTAAGCACTTCAAAAGTAGGAGAGACCGCACCCTCCAAAATCACTGAGGCCCTCCAAAACCTCAATCAAGAGGTGAAGAAGGTCGATGACCTCACAGAGTCCTTTCTCATGGGAGAAAAGGATTTCCACGAGGTCGCCGTCCAAATTCGCCAATCAGACCTGGCGCTCAAATACGCCTTCGCCGTTCGAAACAAGCTCGTTGACGCTTACCGGGAAGTCATGCGCATGAGCGTGTGACAGACCTCCTCCTAATTGAATTCAGGACATGAAAGACCTAGTCCAAAAACTAATCCTCTCGTTCCGTTCATCCACGCCTGGCGCTCGCGTCAGCATGGTGGCCAGCACATTCTTAATGTTCGGCCTGATCGGTTTCACGACCTTCTCGGCTACGCGCCCAAACTTCGTCCCGCTCATCTCTGGGCTTGACGAAACGCAGCGCGCAGCATGCACGAGCGCCCTCGCGCAAGGTGCGATGTCATATCGAGTCAGCCCGCTGCCGGGCCCGTTCACTGTTGAAGTGGACGAGCGCGACATCTTCAGCGCACAAGGCTTGATCGATGCTGCTGGTGCCTTGACTCCTCCGACGCGAGGCATCTTGACCGGCACTGGCTCAGGCTCTGTCTTCATGGGGATGCGAGAGCGTGACCAAGTCACTCGTAAGCGCGAGTGGGAAGACTGCGAGCAGCAGCTTCGCGCTCTTGATTTTGTTCGAGACGCAAACGTCGGGGCCTCTAGCAAGGGTGGGGCTTTCGCCCGCACAGACGACCGGACGGTCGCTGTCACCTTAACGCTCACTCCTGGCTACGCGCTCGGCCGAGCTCAAGCCCAGACCGTAGCCGCCCTCGTCAGCAGGCGCTTCGGCATCGCTACCGCTCAAGTTGTCATCGCTGACCAAAACGGGCGCCTTCTTTATGGGGGTGGACAAGACCAAGACGGCTTCGGTGTTAACGACGCCTATGACGTGAAGCGTCGCTATGACGGCGACCTCGAGAGCAAGATCAACGGGATGCTCTCTCAAGTCTTCGGTGAAGGCACCGCCTACGCCATGATCGACTCCACCTGGACCTATGACACGACGGAGAGTCTCACAGAGACATACGACCCGGAGAACAAGGTCACGAACACTGATTATCAGCGTACAGAGAAGAGTTCGAGCACTGAGGGCGGTGTCGGTGGACCGGCTGGGACTGCGTCAAATGTCGAGACAAACTCCTCTACTACCGGCGCCAACGGCAGCAATGGCGAGAGCGACTCTCTCGAAGAGAAACGAACCACCGCGCACATTGGCACAACTCTTCAATACACCTCAAAGACTACCCCTGAGCTAGCCCATCTATCCGTCGCGCTCGTTGTAGACGAGAGCCTCTCAGGAGAGCTCACCAGCATCACACAGAGCGTTCGCGCAGCTGTCGGGTTCTCCGAGGAGCGCGGCGACACCATGAACTCGATCTCCACCAGCTTTGCTGGACTAGAGCGAGATGAGAGCGGAGTCCCCCTCCCGGTAGCAACCGTCACTCCAGAGACGAGCGCGTGGAAGACGTGGGCCATGGAGAATGGCCTAGAGATGCTCGCCGCTTGCGCCTTTATCTTTGTCCTCTTGCGCAGCCTAGGCGGATCAAAGAAAGCCATTGAACAAGTGTTCAGCAATGACGCCGTCAGCGCCGCTGACGCACAAGATCCTGAGCTCGTCGCGAGAGCGGCCGTCGAAGAGCTCGTCCACAGTGACCCCAAGCAAGTCAGCGCGATCCTATCTCGCTGGGTGCTTGAGCAGCCGCAAACCGCGGGCACCCAACAATGAACACTCAAGATCTCCGAGGTGACCAACGCGTCGCTGCGTTCCTCCTCAGCCTAGACAAAGACAAGGCAGCAGAGCTGATGTCGTGCCTCGACCCGGAGGCCGTCCCCGCCGTGGCCAAGGCCATGCTAGAGCTCGACCCTACATTCTCTCAGCCAGAGTCTGTCGACCGTCTCTATGGAGAGGTGGCCCGCGATCTATACACCCGACGAGGAGTTGATTGCGCCCCTGTTGACGCTCTCAACGAGCTCCTCAACAAAGCGCTTGGAGCTCAATTAGGTGCCGAAGTTTCACAAGAGATCGAAGGGAGACGGCTCGCTGAGCGTCCCTTCGCGAGGGTCGAGACCGCCTCTGCAGCTAGCATCGCGACCGCTCTCTCTGAAGAGACGCCCCCTATCGTCGCCGTCACCCTCGCCCACATGACCCCTGCCGTCGCGGCGGAGGTCCTAGGTCGTATGGACGAGACGCGCGGTCTAGAGATTGTGCAACGAATGGCCAATCTAGAGCCCATTCAACCTGGAACGCTCGCCAGCCTAGCCACTCATCTCGAGGAGCGCGTCGGATCACTTGAGGAGACTCACCTCACAGACGGACCTGCCCGCGTGCAGTCCATCGCAGAGATGCTCAACTTCACTCGTCAGGACATCGAGCGCTCAATCCTCGAGCACCTTGAGAAAGAAGACGAGGAGATGGCCGCACAGATCAGAGAGAACATGTTCACGTGGGCCGATCTCGGCGACGTGGATAAACGATCTATGCAGAAGATCTTGGCCTCCGTTGACACTCACACCTTGGCGCTCGCGCTCAAGGCGTGCGCATCAGAGGTTGAGGTTAACGTCCTCTCAAACCTCTCTTCCCGTGTTCAAGAGATGGTCGCTGAAGAGAGAGAGCTCGCAGGGTTGGTCCCGATGAGCGAAGTCCTTGGAGCCAGAGCAGAGATAATGCGCGCTGTTCATGCGCTCATTGACGCTGGCGAATTTAAGCCCTCACGCGGCGGAGAGGAGCTAGTAGCTTGAGCATCAAGCACATCATCTCTGTCGGCGCTCAGCCTGCAGTGCACGCCAAGGTCAGACCTGGTGACCTCAAGGGCTATCTCCACGGAGTTAGGGAATCTGAGATCGAAGCTGCGAGAGCTGAAGGTCACGCCGAGGCCCTCGCCGAGCTAGGAAGCACGCTCTCTAGCGCGATCGAAGCCTTAGAGCTTGACCGGAAATCATGCCTCTCTGATCTCACGAGCGCTTCGGTAGAGCTCGGACTTGGAATCGCACGCAGCCTGGTTCGTAGCGAGCTATCAAGCGAGCACCATGACATCGAAGCCATCGTGAGAGACGTCCTCACTGCTACACCCGATGCTCGCACCACGACCACCATTCGTGTCTCTGAGAGAGACGCCGAACGACTGAAATCTATCAGCTTCAGAGCCGCGACCGTTGTGGTCGCAGACGAGAGCGTCTCCACTGGTTCTGTCCGGGTTGAGACTCGTCAGGGTGTACTCGTAAGAGACATCGATGAGAGCCTGCGGGCGATCAGCGCTCGCCTCAAAGGTCAGGTGACGCGATGAGTAATGTTGAAACAAGCACCTTGCTGCGCTTAGCGGAAGAGACCGTTAAACCGCTCTATGAAGGTCGCGTAGAGGTCGTCAGCGGCGTCATGGTCGAAGCCGCCGGAGTACCTGCTGCGCTTGGTGAGATCTGTCGAATCCACCGCACGAGCGATGATGCAATTGACGCTGAGGTCGTTGGCTTCCGTGACGGACGCACCCTCCTCATGCCTCATGGTGAGCTGCGTGGGATCGCCCCCGATCAGCGCGTAACGGCTCTTCGCTGCTCTTTTGAAGCGCCTGTCGGAGACTCACTCCTTGGCCGTGTACTAGACGGATTCGGCGCACCATTAGATCGCGGCCCGGCTCTCTCTCCTGAGCACTCACGACCTGTCCACGCCAACGCTCCATCACCTCTAGATCGCCCGCTTATCACCGAAGCCCTCCAAACCGGAGTGCGAGCTATTGATGGGTTCACGACCTTAGGTCGCGGACAGCGTCTTGGGATCTTTGCTGGTTCAGGTGTGGGCAAGTCCTCTCTGCTTTCACAAGTGACCCGAAACACCGATGCCGATGTCGTCGTCATCTGCCTTGTCGGAGAGCGAGGTCGAGAGGTCCGCGCGTTCATCGAAGATGCCCTTGGTGATGATCGAAAAGAGCGCTCTGTGCTGGTTGCGGCGACGAGCGATCGCTCCCCGATCGAACGCCAGATGGCTCCATTTGTTGCCATGACAATCGCTGAGCACTTCCGCGACCAAGGCAAGAACGTCCTCTTTGTTATGGACTCTGTCACTCGATTCGCCACAGCCTCTCGCGAGATTGGCTTAGCCGCTGGTGAGCCTCCGACGGTTCGGGGCTATCCGCCCAGCTTCTTCGCCACACTACCTCGCCTCGTCGAACGAATGGGCCGAACTGAGCGCGGAAGCATTACTGGACTCCTTACTGTCTTGCTTGATGCGGACGATCCCAATGAACCCGTTGCCGACTGCCTCCGGGGCCTACTTGACGGGCACATCTTCCTCTCTCGAGATCTCGCAGAGCGCGGACACTTCCCTGCAGTTGACATTCCGGCGAGCCTCTCAAGGTTGATGCCGGAGCTCGTCGCAGATGATCACCTCGAAGCTGCTTCGCGACTTAGGGCCATCATCGCTACCTGGACCGAAGGCCGCGATCTCGTAGAGATCGGCGCATACAGCCCAGGCAGCAATCCGGCGCTCGATAAGGCGATTGAAATCATCCCCTTGCTCGAAAAGCTGACCGCACAAGGCAGAGAAGAGCACACGAGCACATCGGACTGCCTCGAGGTGATGCGGCTGCTCTCTGGGGTTGATGAGGGCTCAGCATGAAGCCCTTTCAATTTCGACTAGAGCGCTTGAAGCGTGTTCGCTCAGCCCAAGAGCGGGCTGCGAAGGCTGACTTTGGCACCGCGCTCTCAGAGCTCACGGCCGCCGAGTCATCACACCAGCGCTCACTAGAACGAAGAGATTCCGCCAGAGAAGAGCTTCGCCACGTGATGGAGTCAGGTCGCAACGCGGGAGCTTATTTGGCTGCCCAAAGAGTCACTGATCGCTTCGACAGCCTCGTTCACACTGCAAAATCAATCGTTTCTGAGGCCGCCACTGCGGTTGAAGGGAAGCGCAAAGAATGGATCGCCCTGCGCAGTGAAGAGGAAGGCCTTGAGCGCTTACGCGCGTCTCACAAAGCAGAACACCGTCGCGAGACCGAGCGTGAGCTCTCTCGAGAACTAGATGAAGTCGCCATGAGCCGCGCTGCGGCGAATGGGAAACCTGTCAGCAAAATGCCGACCGCAAGAGAATCCGTATCATGAAGAAACCCATCAAATATCTAGCCCTCGGCGCCAGCGCCTTTGCGCTCTTCGCTACGACATACTTCACGATCTTTGCCGTCATGGGCGTGCCTTTTAAAGAGGCTCCGCTTTCAGAGCAGCTCTTAGGCGTGGAACGTGAAACTGGCGCACCAACCAAAGCTATCGTGAGCTCTCCCGCTCCGACACCCGACCCCGTCAAGGTTTCAACTCAGCGCGCCTCTGATGTCTTGGGAGCTTTTGTTCTTCCTACTGGCGTTCAAGCTGAGACCCTTCGAAGCCTAAAGACCGAGCTCTATCAACAGCTGGAACAAGTGCGAAGCATGCGCGACTCACTCGGCAACAAAGAGCAGAGTCTCTCTGATCGAGAGATTGAATTGAGCGGGCGCTTTGATGAGCTGCTTGCCCTGCGTTCTCGCCTGGATGAGTTTCACCTCGAGCTTCAAGCCCGCGCCGAAGAGCTAAACCACGAAGAGAGCGTGCGAGACCAAAAGCGCACGGAGCGACTCACAGACATGTCGACCTATCTCATCGACGGAGAGGCGAGCCATGCGGCTGCGTTGCTCAGCGGAATGGACCCATCTGACGCCGCCCATGTCTTAGACGTCCTAGAGCCTGAGCGAGCGGGAGAGATACTGCGCTCAATGAGCCCTGAGGCCTCCCGAATGGTGTGGGAGGCAGGCTTAGCCCAGGACGGCTAACCTAACCCCTTTAGGGGCAATGACTTCCAGTTGCCCCTCGCTGCTCTGCTTATTCAAGCCAGAGAGGCATTCTGTCGATAAATGACCCATCGGACCCTGCTCCGCTCCCTACATATCACCTCATGGACGTCTCAACAATCATCGGTGCACTGCTTGGCTTCACGCTTGTGCTCTTCGCTATGGCGACGGGCAAAGGCGGGATCTCATCCTTTGTGCACTACCCATCATTCGCCATCGTGATCGGTGGAACTTTCGCCGTAACGATGATGAATTTTCCTTTCGGAGACCTTCGGTCTCTTTCAAAGGTGATGGCAGTCACTGCTCTGCACAAGATCAGCACGCCCGCACAGGAGATACAGCGGATCGTCGAGTATGCGAACTTAGCCCGCAAGGAAGGCTTGTTGGCGCTCGAGAACCGATTGAATGAAGTTCAAGACAAGTTCTTCGCCAAAGGAACACAGCTCGTCATCGACGGCTTTAACGCTGAGACAGTTCGAGACATCATGACCGTTGAAGCAGAGTGGCAACGCCAGCGACACTCCGCTGGAAAAAAGATGCTCGATCAGATGGGCACCTTCGCTCCAGCCTTCGGAATGATTGGAACGCTGGTCGGCCTTGTTCAAATGCTTCAAAACCTCTCTGACCCGACCTCTATCGGGCAGGGGATGGCGACTGCGCTTCTCACAACTCTCTATGGGGCCATGTTAGCCAACATGCTCTTCCTGCCTCTGGCTGGAAAGCTAGAGGTGCGAGCGAAACAAGAGGCGCTCCTACGTGAGTTAATGATCGAAGGAATCGT
>JAPKBY010000591.1 GCA_028823185.1 Planctomycetota bacterium | reverse complement strand
GGCCGCCAAGCCCGTCATGGAAGGCAAGGCTGTCCTCTTCAAGCGCTTCGCGGACATCGACGTCATCGATCTTGAGCTCGGGACTCAAGATGTCGACGAGATCGTCGCCACCGTAAAAGCCATCGAGCCCACAGTGAGCGGCATCAACCTCGAGGACATCTCAGCGCCTCGCTGCTTTGAGATCGAGCGCCGCCTCCAAGAGGAGCTCTCGATCCCCGTCTTTCACGATGACCAGCACGGCACCGCGGTGATTACAGGCGCCGCCCTTATCAATGGACTCAAGGTCGCCGACAAACTCATCGAAGACATCCGCGTCGTCGTCAACGGAGCAGGCGCAGCCGCGATCGCCTGTGCTGACCTCATCATCTCAATGGGCGTCACTGCTGAGAACCTAGTGATGTGTGACTCAAAGGGCGTCATCCACTCAGAGCGCACAGATGGGATGAACGAATACAAGGCTCGCTTCGCGCGCGACACAGAGCTACGAACGCTCACAGAAGCGATGACAGACGCTGACGTCTTCCTCGGAGTCTCTGTAGCAAACACCGTCACGCCAGAGATGCTCCTGGGAATGGCGAAGGACCCGATCGTCCTCGCGCTCTCTAACCCCGACCCGGAGATCCCTTATCCCCTCGCGGTCGCGACACGCTCTGATGTCATCATGGCTACGGGACGCTCTGACTATCCCAACCAAGTGAACAACGTCTTGGGCTTCCCCTACATCTTCAGGGGAGCCCTTGATGTGCGCGCGAAGTGCATCAACACAGAGATGCTGCACGCCGCAGTGCACGCCCTCGCCGAGCTCGCCCACGAGCCGGTCCCTCGTCAAGTCGCGCGCGCCTATGACCTAGAGCACATCGACTTCGGGCGTGAATACCTGATCCCCAAGCCCCTCGACCACCGCGTCATCCGTCGCGTCGCCACAGCCGTCGCCGTCGCCGCCATGGAGAGCGGCGTCGCAGGAAAGACGATCGAGCCCTCGGAATACACCCGCCAGCTCGGGGAGTTGATGGGTGAGCAGCGCGACCTCATGCGCCTCGTCGTCAGCAGAGCTCGTCGCCAAAACAACCGCGTGATCTACCCCGAAGGCGAGGAGGCGAGGACAATCATCGCCGCAGAGTGCGTCGTCGGTGAGCGCATCGCGCGTCCGATCCTGCTCGGAGACCCTGAGGTCATCCGCGCCAAAGCTGAAGAGCTCGGCACCTCCCTCAAAGGGATCGAGCTGATCAACCCGCTAGAGAACCCCGACATCGAGGATCACGCTCGCGAGCTTTGCATCATCCGTGCACACCGCGAGCTCAGTCGAGAGAGCGCCCTCGCGTACCTCAAGGACCCCATGTGGCTCGCTCCTCTCCTGGTCCGCATGGGAGAGGCTGACGGGATGGTCGCTGGAGTCACGAGGCGTGTCCGAAAGACCATGTCTCCGGTCCTGAAGGTCATACCGCTCCAAAACGGCGCGACCCTCGCCGCGGGAATGACCATCGTCTTCACCAAGAAGGGCCCCCTCTTCCTGGCAGACACGGGCCTCAACATCCAGCCGAACACGAAAGACCTCGCAGAGATCGCGCGGCTCGCAGCGGAGCAGGTCCGAAGCTTCGGGAT
>JAPKBY010000590.1 GCA_028823185.1 Planctomycetota bacterium | reverse complement strand
CTAGCTGGCCACGCCGAGCAGGCGTTGGCTATGAGATCGCTAGATACCAACTGATGGCGATCAGGCTGACTGCCCCGGCGAGAGCCCAGGCTTCGTGCTTACGTGGCGCGCCAGGGCGCAGGTAGAGGAATCCTAGCGCAAGCCCCCAGAGGAGCCCGAGCACGTGTGCTGGGACATCTGTTCTGACCGCTGCGCCGTTCGACCCCATGCGCTCTGAAGGACCGCCCATCCACCCGAGGAGAGCTAGGCCCGCAATGAGCGGGATCCACGCTCTCCCGCGTTGAAGTCCTTCTCGGTCAATCCGGAAGCGTCCGCCCACGAGGGCGCCAAGGGTCGCGAAGACGGCCGTTGAGGCTCCGATAGATGCGTGGGTGCTTGCTCCTATCAGGGCGTTCGTGGCGTTACCGAGGGCTCCGCCAACTAAGGTCATGAGGATGGCGGTCCCTAGTCCTGTCTCTGCGGCCAAGAGTCCGATGAGCAGCGCACCTAGCGCGAGGTTGCCTAGCAGGTGAACGATGTCTGCGTGCAGGAACAGCGCTGTGAGCGTTCGCCACCACTCGCCATCGCGCACCTCGCTCGCTTTTGAGACGCCTGCTGATGCCCACTTTGATGCGACAGTCCGCGTCATGACGAAGTGGGAGAGACTGAGGGACCCGATCCACAGGCAGGCGGCGAGGGTGCCTGCGCTCTTGTCCGCAATGTGTCTCGTGTGATCCTGTAGGGGCGCTTCCTCCTGATACTGCTTTAGCTCGCGCCTGGCGAGCTCTGCTTGTGACTCAGGGGCGAGGATGTGAACTCTTTGGCCGGCCCTGAGCAGGTGGTGAGGGATGGAGAGCGCGTGCAAGACGAGGGCGAGGCGCTGCGCTTCCTTGGGCGGAGCCGAGCAGATCTCGATGAGTCTCTCGGGGGATTGGTCCGTGCTTTGCATCAATATGTGCGCCCTTGGGCAGGCCCCTTCATTATGACCCATGATCACTAGGTGCTGTCGTCGCGAGCCTCCAGTCTTCGGACGCTGAGAGGGTGAGCCCGAGGGGACGGGTCTGAATAGGCTTTTAGGGAGGCTTTATGGTGGGGGCCTCGGCGGATGCGGATAGAATCCCTCGCTTCAAATAGCCGCAATGACTGCGGCATGACACGACCCTCGGGTGCACTAGACCACTTTTCATAGATCGATGAAGATTCACGAATATCAAGCGAAGGAGCTCCTGCGTTCGGCTGGTTTGGCCGTGCCTCAGGGACGCTATTGTTCAACCTCGGCCGAGGTTAAGGCTGCATACGATGAGCTCGAGACAGACCTCTGTGTCGTCAAGGCTCAGATCCACGCTGGCGGGCGAGGGAAAGCGGGCGGAGTGAAGCTCGTGCGCTCAGCTGCCGAGGCAGAGGAGGCCGCCGACTCTATGTTCGGAGTGAAACTCATCACTCACCAGACTGGCCCCGCGGGGCAAGAGGTCCGGCGGGTTTGGGTTGAAGAAGGCTCTGCGATCGCATGCGAGTACTACATCGGCATCGTCGTTGATCGGGAGACTCAAGAGCCCGTGATGATGGCCTCGAGCGAGGGCGGCATGGAGATTGAGACGGTCGCTGCCGAGACGCCAGAGCTGATCT
>JAPKBY010000067.1 GCA_028823185.1 Planctomycetota bacterium | reverse complement strand
TGCACTCTGTGCTCACGGCGCTCTATGCCAGCGGCAAACGCGCTGTCCCGGTCGAGCTCGTCCTCCCTGTCATGCCCGCGGAATCCGAGCTCTTGGTCGAGGGGCTAGAGGGCTCTCCTAAGCTCGTGACGCCGAAGACGGGTGAGCGCCGGCGGATGCTTGAGCTGGCGAATGAGAACGCGCGCACCTCGCTCGCGAAGATCGAGGATGACGAGCAGCGCGGAGAGGTCTTGCTGGGAGAGTTGGCGCGCTTGATCGACCTCGCTGAGGCGCCTCAGGTGATCGACTGCTTTGACATCTCTAATCTGCAAGGGACGAACGTCGTCGCGAGTCGGGTTCGCTTCACGGGCGGGCTGCCTGATCGCTCTGGATATCGCCGCTTCAAGGTGAAGACGGTGGACGGACAAGATGACTTCGCGAGCATGCGTGAGGTCGTGGGCCGTTCTCTGACGCGCGGGGCCAAGGAGGACGATCTGCCGGACCTGGTATTGATCGATGGGGGAGAGCAGCAGGTGGCGAAGGCTTTAGAGGCGCGTGAAGAGGCAGGGGCCTTCCACGTCGCCGTGGTCGGGATCGCTAAGGCCAGGTCGGAGCGCGGCAAAGAGGGCCGCCGAAAGGCTCGCTCAGAGGAGCGGCTCATCATCCCTGGCGCTGCGGCGCCTTTGGAGCTCGCGCGGAACTCTGGCGTCAGGCATCTCTTGGAGCGGATCCGCGACGAGGCGCACCGCTTCGCCATCACCTATCACCGCGCAGAGCGCGGCAAGGTGAAGAGCAAGCTCGACTCCATCGCGGGCGTAGGGCCTGCGAAGCGCAAGGCGCTCCTGAAGCGCTTCGGCTCGGTGAAGGGGGTCGCAGCTGCGAGCGTTGAGGAGCTCAGCAGCACCTCCGGGATCTCGCCTGAGCTCGCGCAAGAGATCTTGCGTTCGCTCGATTGAAGCACCTCTAGGCGCGCGGGTGGTAGAGCTTGTGGAGGTCGCGCAAGTGCTCTGCGTCGAGGTGAGTGTAGACCTCTGTGGTGCGGACGCTGGCGTGTCCCAACATCTCTTGGACGGCGCGCAGGTCTGCGCCTGCTTGAAGGAGGTGCGTCGCGAAGGAGTGACGCAAGGTGTGCGGCGTGACGCCGGATGGGAGCCCAACGACGAGGGCCCAGTGCTTTAAGCGGCGCCAAGCGTCGTTGCGCGAGAGCGGGTTTCCACTCTTCGTGAGGAAGACTTCTGAGCGGCTCGCAGAGTTAGGGAGCTTCTTCCTGCCAGTCTTTAGCCATGTGTTGAGTGCGTCCGCAGCGCGCTCACCCAAGGGCACGATGCGCACCTTGTCACCCTTGCCGTGCAATCGTAGGACTCTGAGCGCTGGCTCGAGGTGGTCTGTCCTCAAGCCGATCGCCTCTGAGACCCGCGCGCCGCAAGCGTAGAGGACCTCGAGCAGGGCCCGATCTCTAATCGAGATCCAGTCATCCCCCTTTGGTGCTGAGAGCAAGCTGTCTACGTCCTCAATGGACAGCGTACGTGGGAGGTACTTTGCGAGGACTGGCGCTCGCAAGAGAGCGCTCGGGTCTTTGTTCAAGAGACCCTCTCCCACGAGGTGGCGCAGGAGAGTGCGGATCGCGACAAGGTCTCTGGCGACCGTCGACTCCTGCAAGCCTGCGTCTCGTCTATGAGCCAGCCAGTCGACGATGGTGTCGGTCTCGACCTGCTCGTAGCTCTTGACCCCGCGGCCGCTGAGCCAGGTGAGGAAGAGCGAGAGGTCGCTCTCATAGGCGGCCAGGGTGGCTCTCGCCAGACCGGCCTCCACTCGCAAGGCGAGCAGGTAGTCATTGAGTCCGTCGCGTAGCGCGGGCGGGAGGTTGTCAGATTGCGTCTCGGCCACACATAGAGACTCCTCCTCCGGGACAGTCATCGCAAGAGGCTTGCGGCAGACCTATACTTCCGACGGCGAAAACACCGTTGTGTGTCAGCCATAAGGGAACGAGGTTTGGGAGATGAGAGAGCGATGATTAATAACGACGAAAGCCCGGGCTTTGATCGCCAAAAGGCCCTCGTGCGCCTTGGATGGGTTCTAGTGTTAGTCCTTCTGGATCTCGTTACGAAGTCCAGCGCCTTTGCGTGGTATGGGGATCTAGAGGCAGCAGGACAGCTCGTGAGGGATCATGACGGCCACATGCGCATCCCGCTCTTCGGCACGGAGACCTTCGCCTTTATGCGGTCTTGGAACCCGGGCGCGGCCTTTGGGCAGCTCGGTGACATCCCTCACCTCCTCGTGGCCGGCAGGGTCGTCGTCGTTTTCGCCATTGGAGCTTGGCTTGTAGAGATGAGAGGTGGAATCCCTAAAGACAGAACGGTGCCGCTGGGACATGTTTTGGGCCTCTTAATTCCACACAAAGGGGAACGCCGTTTGTGGACCTCTCTCCTTTCAGTGACGCTGATCATGGCTGGTGCAGTTGGGAACCTCTACGACAACCTCATCCTCACCGATGTGAGCGCTCACGCTGTGAAGCATGTCTGCGTGCTCCTCTTGTTTGGGGCAGTTTGGTGCCGCGGCTCTACAAAGCTGCGCTGGATCGTGAGCGGGGTCTTGATGAGTGTCGCTCTGGGCCTAGAGCTCACAGACGCGCCCTCGACCTATGGCTCGGTGAGGGACTTTATCGATGTCTACACCCCGCAGTGGCGTGACACTCTTCCGTGGGGGTCACACTTCCCGACCTTCAACGTAGCTGACTCGTGTATCTCTGTCGGAGCCGTCTTGTTGCTGGTGACTGGGTTCGGGGACCAAGAGAAGGACGCTGCAGCGGAGATTGATACGGCCCCTTCAGAGGGCTAGAGTTCGCGGCATGGTGGACTTATCCGTTCAGCTCGGGGCGCTCGTCCTGCGCAATCCGCTGCTCTCAGCCTCTGGGACCTTTGGTCATGGGCTGGAGATGGAGCACTTCGTCTCTCCAGAGTCGCTCGGTGGCTGGGTCTCGAAGACGGTAACCTTAGAGCCGCGCCACGGTAACCCCGCGCCGCGCATCTGTGAGACTGAGGCAGGCTTCCTCAACTCGATCGGTTTGGAGAATAGGGGAGTCGATTCCTACCTCGAGAAGATCGTCCCCGCGCTCAAAGGTGTCGATGCGGTCATCTTCACGAACGTTGGCGGCGCCTCACCGGATGACTTCGTCGCTGCTGTCGAGCGCTTGGAGGAGGCTGATGAGGTCGACGCTTATGAGCTCAACCTCTCCTGCCCGAATGTTCAAGGCGGCAAGCTGCCTTATGGCACCGACCCGAAGATGGCAGAGGACGTCACACGCAGGGTCCGCGATGTGACCAAGAAGCCCGTCTTCTCAAAGCTCTCGCCGAATGTCTCGCGCATCAGTGATATGGCGAAAGCCGTAGAGGCTGGCGGCGCGGACGGCATCACGGCTGTGAACACTCTGCTCGGCATGTCGGTTGATTGGCGCAATGGAACCCCCGGGCTAGCCACCATTCAAGGCGGTTACTCCGGCGTGGGTATGAAGCCCGTCGCCTTGCGCTGCGCATGGGATTGCGTGCGCAGCGTCAACATCCCCGTCATTGGCTGCGGCGGCATCTCAACCCTGGATGATGTGCTCGAGTTCCTCGTCGTGGGCTGCAGCGCTGTGCAGATTGGTACCGCTTCATTCAGCAACCCCTCCTTGTTAGCAGAGATGGCTGAAGAGCTGCCTGCTCGGCTAGCTGAGGCGGGCTTTGATTCTGTGCGTGAGTTGATCGGGAGCATGCACGGCTTGGAGAGGCCGGGCGGGTCGTCAAAGTAGGGGGAGATCTTGAGACTTGAAGACCTCACTCCTGACGACATCCTGCGCGCTGTAGAGATCTATGTTGAGCGCGCATGGGCGGACAAGTCGGGGCTGCGCTTCGACATCTCACGGCTTCAGGGGAAGGGGACGCTAGAGGAGCTCTTCGCTGAGTTCTCTTCTCCGACGGAGGAGCGCAAAGAGCGCGCGCAGCATCGTTACACCCTGCAGCTTGGGAACTCCTCATATCCCTTCATGAAGTTCGTGGTTCAGGAGTATCTCCTCGAGTCGGAGTATTTTTTCTCCGTGGACACTCATGATGAGCACGTTGAGGTCGGTGAAGAAGACCCAGATCACGCGGGCTGGGAGCTCTTGAAGAGGCGAAATATGGCTCTCAAGGAGGAGATTGAGGCTGCTTGGCATGAGGTCGGGCTCCCCACCCATGAGGATCTATTGCGCTTGGCTGAGGGCTTCGCTCAGTTGGAGATGGACCACGGGCAGAAAGGTCGAATCCTCGTCGTAGATGATGAGGTGGATGTAGCTAAGAGCGTTCAGGCGCTGCTCTTGGCTAAGGGCTATGAGGTCGAGCTCGCTCACGATGGGCTCGAAGTTCTGGAGCGACTCGCGTCCGATCCGATCCCAGATCTCGTGCTCTTAGATCTCTCCATGCCTGAGATGGACGGGGAGGCCGTCCTGAGGAGTTTGAGGGGCGATGTTCGCTTGCGTGAGCTCCCGGTGCTCCTAGCGACGGCCTCTGAGATCGATTTGGGTTCCATTCCCCGTGTAGCGGGCTTCTTACGCAAGCCCTACACCCGGGAGATGCTCTTCGCGATGCTCGAGACGCTGCTCTCTGGAGAGTCAGATTGAGAAACCTCGAGGTTCTCAGGCAAAGAAAGTAGGCCTACGCTTCCCATAGGCAGCAGGGGAGCCGTCTAATGTTGCGCCTCAGGCCGGGGTTTCCCGCGCCTGCTTATATAAAGAGGCAACTGCGAGCAAATGGACTGGGACGACATAACTGACAAACTCTCCATAGTGGGAGACCGCGTCGGACGCAGCCTTGGGCGCGTCTTCGGATCGAGGAATGAGCGCTTTGTTCAGACCCTCCAGCCTCTCATCGTTGAGATCAACGGGCTCGAGCCATGGGCTCAAGGCTTGAGCGCCGAGGAGATGCAAGCCGAGACGGTGCGCATGAAGGCTGAGGTGGCCTCGGGGGAGACCTCCCTTGATGACTGCATCCCCAAGGCCTTCGCGTTGGTCCGTGAGGCCAGCGTGAGAACGCTAGGCATGCGTCACTTCGATGTGCAGCTCGTTGGCGGCATAGTCCTCCATCGCGGCGCGATCGCTGAGATGATGACTGGAGAGGGTAAGACCCTCGTGGCGACCTTGCCGCTCTACCTGAACGCGCTGACAGGCGAGACGGTCTATCTCGTCACTGTGAACGACTATCTCGCTCGCCGAGACGCGAACTGGATGGCTCCGATCTTCCGTTATCTCGGATTGACGATCGGCTCTATCCAGTCCTCGATGGAGCCGTCAACACGGCACCCCGTCTACGCATGTGACGTTGTCTACGCGACGAACAACGAGCTGGGCTTTGACTATCTGCGCGACAACATGAAGACGCGCCTGGAGGACCAAGTCCAGAAGACGCTCTCTTATGCGATCGTTGACGAGGTCGACTCTATCCTGATCGATGAAGCTAGGACTCCGCTGATCATCTCTGGTCCGGCCGAGAGCGGTGCCAATAAATATGCGCTCGCTGACGAGGTCGCTCGAAAGCTCGTTCGGAGCGTCGAGGGTGTCGATGGCGGACACTTTGAAGTGAAAGAGAAGGAGCGCTCCGCGACCCTGCTCGAAGACGGGATCGATGCCGCTGAGAAGATGGTCGGTGTCGACTCTTTCTACACACCTGGAAATGAAGACTGGCCGCACTTCATCGAGAACGCTCTTCGCGCTCATAACCTCTATGTTCACGACAAGGAATATGTGGTTGAGGAGGGCGAGGTCGTCATTGTCGACGAGTTCACGGGAAGGAAGATGGCTGGCAGGCGTTGGTCTGACGGCCTCCACCAGGCCGTAGAGGTGAAGGAGGGCTTAGCGCCCCGTCGCGAGAATCAGACGCTCGCCACGATCACTTATCAGAACTATTTCAAGATGTTCAGCAAGCTCGCAGGGATGACCGGCACGGCCATCACTGAGGCGGCAGAGTTCTTGAAGATCTATGAGCTCGACGTCGTGACTGTTCCGACCCACATGCCGCTCATCAGAGATGACGCTGTTGATGTCGTCTACCGGACAGCGAGAGAGAAGTGGAACGCGATCGTTGAAGAGATCGAAGAGACGCAGGCGACAGGCCAGCCTGTCCTCGTCGGTACGACTTCGATCGAGAAATCGGAGCACATCGCGAAGCTCTTGCGCTCGAAGAAGGTTCGACATGAGGTGCTGAACGCTAAGAACCACGAGAGGGAGGCGAGCATCGTCGCCTGCGCTGGCGAGAAGGGCGCAGTGACCGTCTCGACGAACATGGCTGGGCGTGGTACGGACATTAAGCTCGGCGGAAACTTCGAGTACAGGCTCTCTGAGGCTCTCTCAGCGGCTGGGCTGGAAGAAGGTGACGTTGAGAACCTCGAGGCGATCAACGCGATCCGCGAAGAGATCCGTACGCAGTGTGAGATTGACGAGCAAGAGGTGCTGGGCTGCGGCGGGCTCTATGTGCTCGGCACTGAGCGCCATGAGGCACGACGCATCGACAACCAGCTGCGCGGCCGCGCAGGTCGACAGGGAAACTCGGGCACCTCGCGCTTCTTCTTGTCTCTAGAGGATGATTTGATGCGCATCTTCTATCGCGACTGGGTGACCAACGCGATGGAGCGACTCGGGATGACCGAGGGCCAGCAGATCGAATCGAACATGGTCACGAGAGCCATCGCTCGAGCTCAGAAGAAGGTCGAGGATCGAAACTTCGAGATCAGAAAGAGCCTCCTCGAGTACGACGAGGTGATGGATGCTCAGCGCAAGCAGATCTATGGCACTCGCCAGGAAGTGCTCGAGGGTGTCGCGCTGCGCGAGAAGGTCTTCTCAATGTTTGAGCGCAGCGTCTATCGCTCATGCGCGACCTATGAAGGAGACGCAGAGGGCTTCAGCGGTTGGTACCTGAAGACCTTTGGTGCTTCGATCAGTGATTCTTCCGCAGCCGCGGCGGTGGCTGGTGAAGAGAGTGATCCGAGCGCTGTCTTCGAGTCACTTGAGGAGATCTATAGCGCTCGTGAAGAGACGATTCAGTCTGAGACGATGCGCAAGCTGGAGAACTACATCCTCTTGAACGCTGTCGACTCGCGCTGGAAGGATCACCTCTACGCGATGGACTCGTTGAAGGCGGGGATCGGCCTACGCGGCTATGGTCAAGTCGATCCTAAGACGGAGTACAAGCGAGAGGGCTTCGAGCTCTTCGCGCGCCTCTTCGAGGCGATCGAAGACGAGGTGACCAGCCTAGTCTTGAGGATTCGCTTGGCCGGCGAAGAGGGCACTCCTGCGCCCAACGACGACGGCGGGCTTGAAGCTAAGGGCATGGGGCCTGGTACTGAGATGGATGGCGCGGCGATGGCGCGTCGCCAAGCAGCCGCTCGGGCAGCTCAGGGTGGTCGCGCTCCTCAACGGCGCGCGGTCCCCGCGAGCCAGGCTTTCGACGCGATGAAGCAGCGTCAAGTGCACGCCACTAGAGCGCAGGCGGCACAGGCAGCTCAAGGGGCGAAGAGCGCGCCTGCTGAAAAGCCTGAGCCCAAGTCTAAGGAAGCGGCTCCCTCAAGCAGCGCACCCGCTGCTTCTGCCTCAAGTGAGTATGAGGGCGTCGGCAGGAATGATTCATGCCCGTGCGGTAGCGGCAAGAAGTTCAAGAAGTGCCACGGGAAGGCGGAGGCCTAAAGCAGGCTTTGAGCGACGCGGAGTCCGCTCGACGCGTGGACCCGGTCCGCAGCGAGAGCTCGCTTCGCGCGTGGCTCTTGCACTTCGTCTATGACGTGCTCTGGGCGCTGTGTGGCGTCGTCACCGTGCCATGGTGGTTGACGCGCTGCATGTTCAACCGGAC
>JAPKBY010000589.1 GCA_028823185.1 Planctomycetota bacterium | reverse complement strand
GTTCTCGTCTGCCAGCTCGAATTCATTCATCAGCTTTCCTCCGCCGGTGCTAGCCGGATCAGGTTCGAAGGGTTCCTCTCAGGCGCTGAATGCGCCGCCCCTAGCGATGCCCGGACAAATGCCGAGCGCTTATGAGTCTAAAGACTCAGCGCCACCAATACCCACATCGAACAGACTCATCCTTCACGTTCCTCATCGACTAGTCGCCACATCAGCCATGTGCCGACGCTCGCCAACGGCCCCCATCTCTCTCCACGAAAAGCTAACTCCTTGGGCCGAGGTCTCTCATCCAACCCATCCAAGAGGCGCAACCCCTCTTGGACACCGAGGTCACCACAAGGGAGGACATCTAGGCGCCCTAGACGGAACATGAGAAACATCTGAGCGCTCCACTCCCCGATCCCCCGCACCTCTGAGAGCCTAGAAATGACCTCATCATCAGAGCAGTTGCCGATTCCTCTGAGCTTGAGGCGGCCATCGAGGACACGCTCCGAGAGGTCTCTATAGGCAGCCAGCTTTGCGCGAGAGAGGCCTGCAGCCCTCAGGGGCTCATCCTTCAGGCTCTGTAGCTCCGGAGGCTTTGGCGCGGAGGGTCCCGGCGTCAAACGGCAAACTCGCCCCCAGATGGTCGCGGCCGCTGCCCCAGCCAGCTGCTGAAAAGCGATCGCGCGCAGGAGATAGCCGAAGTGACTACGAACATCCGACGAGTCAGTACCCGGAAAATCGGGCAAAGGCTCTAAACGCTTCATCACCCGACCTAAGGCCGGGTCACGCCGCGCCAGAGCCTTCAGCGCTGCCGGACTAGGCGTCGCCATCAGCGCCGCTTCTTCACTTTTCCGAGGAGCTCGATCTCGGAGAAGCCTGTCCCGCTCCTCGCGTTGTCATTGAACGGACGAGTCTCCAAGATCTTTATCTCTAGAGATTTGATCGTGTGAGTCTTCCCAAGGTCAACGTGCTCACGAGCTTCCCCTTTCAACTCATACACCGTCTCCTTGCCGTTGATCGAGACCTCGATCTTGGTCGGCAACTGATTAGAGAGCCCCCAATAAGTCTCCTCCTCAGTCTCACCACTCGGCAAAGTCCTCACCGTGCCGTAAATCCCCTGAAGCGGCGTCAGCACCAATGTCTGCGCCTTCAGTCCACGCTTCCAGGAGAGCCGGATCGAAGGCTCTGCCTCCTCCTCATCAGGCCTCCATGCGGTCGCTGTCGTGCCGTCAACGGCAAAGGCCCCCTCCCCCGAGGCGTCTTGCTCAGAAGAGACCTCAACCGCCGGGCTCGTCCCGGGGATCAAATTCGCTGTGAGCTCGTTCAGGCTCAAGCGCTGAGCATCAGTCATCGTCCAATCCACCCTCAGCTCGAGGGTCGGAGAAGCGATCTCTACGCGGCGGTCGCCGACCGGGAGCCCAGAGTCAGGCTCCGGCGCGAGGCTGACCACTGCGTGCACCTTGTGATCACCTGGGCCGATATCAAGCTCCATAGCGAAGCGCTCTGAACCAGAGTTTAGCTCCACATTCCCAGCGACCTCCCCCACGCTCTCTCCGTTGACGAAATAATTGACCTTCTCCACTCTCAGACCGAACTGACCCTTCTTCCCATAGGCGTTAAGAGT
>JAPKBY010000588.1 GCA_028823185.1 Planctomycetota bacterium | reverse complement strand
TTCGCGTGTTCGTCATGTGAGTCTGGAGCGCGTGCGCTCCGGCCCCTAGGGGCCCCGCACCTGCGCCTCCGCCGATCGTCTCGTAATAGGTGAAGGCGCCCTCGCAGCCCCTCACGCCAAAGGAGAGATTGCTCATCGTGCCGGCACTAGCTGCGGGGATCCTGTCTACAAAGACCTGAGCTGCCACACCGAGGAGAACGTCTACCAAGCGCTGGCTGGTCTCCACATTCCCAGCGGCCACTGGAGCCGGATAGACCGCGTCCACCACGCTCCCTGGGCGGGTCAAGATGCGCACAGGTCGCAAGACGCCCTCATTGGTCGGAGTCCCGGGAGGCAAGAGGAGACGTAAAAAGTAGAAGACGGCAGAGACGACCACAGCGCGCGGCGTATTCACGGGAGCGCTCCCTTGATCGTCACAGCCGCGAAAATCAAAGCTGAGCTCTCCACGACGCTTCTTCATCAAGAGGTGCAAGCGGACCTCGCCATCCTCTCCAGCATCCAAACGGTCAGAGAACTCCCACTCCCCCTCTGGGATCTCTTTTAGCAGCGCCTCAACGAGGCTCTCTGTCCAATCAAGGAGCCCTGCTGCACGCCGCGCCATGATGCGAGTGCCATACTCTTTCGCCATCTCCGCGAGCCTCTCAGCGCCGACACGATTTGCTGCCCATTGGGCGAGCAGATCTCCGCGACGCTCATGAGGGACGCGCATATTCGCCAGCAACAAGCTCGCGGTCTCTTCAACCAAGACCCCAGCCTTCACAAGGCGAACAGGAGGGATCCGCAAGCCCTCGGCATGCACATCTAAAGCTGGCGCCATGGAGCCTGGATGCTGCCCTCCAACGTCAGCGTGATGCGCACGATTTGCACAGTAAAAGCTCGGCCGCTTTGAGCCTCCAAGAAAGACAGGACTGACCAAGGTCAGGTCTGGCAGGTGGGTCCCTCCGGCGAAAGGATCATTCAGGAGCACCGCATCACCGGGTCGCATGTCCACAGCCTCTCGAGCAGCCGCCACCGACATGGGAGCAGAGCCCAAGTGAACCGGTAAGTGAGCAGCCTGTGCGATCATGCGCCCTTCGCCATCAAAGAGCGCACAGGAGAAGTCTCGCCGCTCCTTGATGTTTGGGCTGAAGGCTGAGCGCATCAGGCTCACCCCCATCTCCTCAGCAGCCGCCGCAAAGAGGTTGTGGAAGACCTCCAATTGCACGCCGTTCAACCTCTCTTGACTTGCCATCTCTCTCAGCGATCTTCGTCAGGGAAATCTTGGATCTCATACGGTGAGAAGTTGACCACATCCCAACGCAAGATCGGGATCAAGTCCGCCCCCGATTCACCGCCTTCGCGCCTCCAGACTACGGCTCGCACAGTCTTAACGAGCCCAGCCGCCATCTCCTCTTCTCGATCGCGTTCAGCCGCAGAGCTCGCGATGAATATATCTTCACGATTCGAAGTGCTCCTGCGCGCAGTCACAAAGACGCTGAAGACGCTGCTGGTCGTCGTCGTGTACATCCGCACTAGCTCTTGCCCTTCCGACGAGAGGTCTCCCCAGCTAGGCACCTCTTCCAGCTCCTCAATCGTGTCGAAGATCTGCCGCTGAAAGACCTCGTTCCCGTA
>JAPKBY010000587.1 GCA_028823185.1 Planctomycetota bacterium | reverse complement strand
CGCTCCAGATCTCCGTCGGTAGAGAGCAGTAGCGAGAATGAAAGGATGAGTGTGCTGAGCATCAAAGTGACTCCTCTTTGATGATGCCCTCGCCTTCTCTGATCCACAATCGCTTGCCAGCAGGGCCGCCTTTGAGCTCTTCAACGGCCCCTGAGGGCCATTGAATGCGCATGGACTGATACTTCGCTGCGCTCCCCATTCCGAAGTAGAGCCAGGGACTGGAGGCTGATTGATAACCCGCTGCAGTGAAGCTCTCAGCGAGCAAGGCGTGCTCGAATGGACCTTCGCCAACGATCAAAGCGCAGCGTGCGCCCGTCCCATCTCGGGGCGTTCTAGGCCCGCTCTCGGTCTTCTCCACGGGGCCGAGGAGCCTCAAACACAGCCTAGAGTTCAGCGCGCCAGTGTTGTTCATCCCCAAGATCACCGGGGCGTCGATGGCAGAGATCAAGAGATCTGGGCGTCCATCTCCGTCAATGTCGCCAACGGCGCTCCCTCTCGTTCCTCGCTCTATAGCTAAGACAGAGCACTCTCCGCCTGAATCTACGCGCACAGCTCGTTGCCCCGGCCTCAGGCTCCAGAGGCTGTCAGCTTGTGCGTATTGGGTCCCTGTCAGCTCTTGATCTGCTTGGGGATAGACGTGCCCATTGGTGGTGAAGAGCTCTAGGTGTCCGTCGCCGTCAAAGTCAATGAGGTGGGCTCCCCATGAGAGGAGCGAGCGAGACTCCGCGTTGAGTCCATAGCGGTAGGTGACGTCGTCGTAGCCGATCTCAGCGCCGAGGAGCAAGCGCGTCGGCTCATCGGAGAAGTTGGTTATGGCGATGTCGAGGCGCCCATCACGATTTACGTCTCCGGAGGCGAGGCCCATCCCAGCCTCTGGTCGGCCGTCCATGCTGAGCGCAAAGCCTGCTTCATAGGCGAAGTCTGTGAAGCCTCCAGCGCCGTCGGAGATCCACAAGCGATTAGGAGAGGAGTCACAAGCGACCGCGATGTCGGTGTCTCCGTCTCCGTCGGCGTCGAAGGGGAGGACGCTGAGCGTGTAGCCCGCTTGCTCGCCCATGAGCCGCATTGACTCGTCGCGGAAGCTCCCGTCGCCATCTCCCATGAGGAGGAGATCCGTTTGCGGCGTCAGACCCCGCGGCCCGCAATAGACTTCGAGCCCTTTCCACTCACAGGAGACCGAGAGCGCTCCATCGCCCAAAGCGCCGACGGGAACTGCCGCTGGATCGAGCTCTAAGTAGCGTCCGACATAGAGGTCTAAGTTGCCGTCACGATCAGCATCGAAGAGGGCGATGCTCGTGCACCAAGAGGGCGCTCCACCAGCGCCGATGAGCTGGTCTGGCGCTAGCAGCTCCGGTCCTGGCGTGAGCTCTCCTCCGGGACCCTGCAGGATGACGCGCAAGCTGCCATAGCCCGCCGCGACTAAGTCCATGTCGCCGTCAGAGTCGACGTCACCGCTGGCTAAACCCGTCCACCAGCCGCTCAGTCCAGGTCCTTTTAGCTCGGTGAATTTACCTCCGTCGGATCTGAAGATGGCGAGGTCAGCGCCACCTCCTTCGATGAGCTCATCCATTGAGCTGCAAGCTTGAGCGAGCGCGGCGTCGAGATCGCCGTCG
>JAPKBY010000586.1 GCA_028823185.1 Planctomycetota bacterium | reverse complement strand
CACTCTGATGAGGTGCAAGGTGAGCATGGATTCATCTCGTTGCTCCCGCGCAGCGAGGGGGGCTGGGCCGCTTGTTGGCTAGATGGCCGCGCGATGGGTGGAGGACATGACGACCATGGACACGCCTCAGGCCCCATGCAGCTGCGCCTCGCGCACATTGACTACGAAGGAAAAGTGAGCGCTGAGCGAATACTCGATGAGCGCGTCTGTGAGTGCTGCCCTACAGCGCTCTGTGCGCTCCCTGGCGGTGGAGCAGTCCTCGTTTATCGTGACCGCAGCGAGGGCGAGATACGTGACTTCGCGTACAGCTATTCAACTGACGCAGGGCTAGACCGTTGGAGCTCTCCACGTGCAGTGCACAAGGATGGATGGCGGGTCGATGGCTGTCCTGTGAACGGTGCCGCGCTCGCTTCTGATGGCGAAGAGGTCGCTGTCGTCTGGTACACGATGGGGGCGGACTCTACGCCGCGCGTTCGCTGCGCGTGGTGGGACGCTGAGCGAGAGGCCTTTGGGGCTCCCAAGACCATCGCTGAGGGCAAGACGCTGGGCCGTATCGCGGCTGCGATGCTCCCTTCTGGTGAGCTAGCTGTCACCTGGTTGGAGGCGCTCGAGGAGCCAGGCAGCGCTGAATGGCGCCTCGCGGTGGGCTCACGCAGCGCTGAGGCCTTTCACACGCAGAGCCTTCTCTCGTCTAGTGCATCTCGGGCATCGGGGATCTCAACGCTCGCTGTTGATGGTGAGGAGCTGATCTTCGCTTGCACGCGAAGCGAGCCCTCTTCTGTCGTGATTGCCCTGCGACTCTTCCGCTGAGGCATTGCTTTGGCGCCTAGATGGCGCGTATGGCCGCCTTCGTCTACGATGATGGATAGTGAGAGGGCATCGGGCAGTCTTTTGACGACCCCTCTTGGCTCACCGTTGGCTTCGGCTATTCGGGATAGAATTTATTAGAACGAGGCGTGAGTCCTCGCTCCTCCTATGACGCCCTCTGGGGCACTTAAGGCAGATTTCATGTTCTCCAAGCTCAGTCTCCTCAGTCTCCTCATCCTTGCAGGCAGCGCCTCGGCGGATGTCCGTTATGTGGACGCCAACAACTTCTCAGGCTCTAACGATGGCACGAGCTGGGGGAACGCCTTCTTTGGTCCAGCCGGCCTACAGACGGCGCTCGCCGCCTCTTCATCTGGAGATCAGATCTGGTGCGCCGAGGGTGTCTACCTCCCGACCAACGGGACCTCACGTGGGGTCTCGATCGTTCTGAAGAATGGTGTTCAGGTCTATGGTGGCTTCAACGGGACCGAGAGCTCTTTTGATCAGCGTCCTGCTCTGGGAGTCGCACCGAGTGTCCTCTCTGGTGACCTCTTGGACAATGACGCCTCAGGGTCGGTCACGGACAATAGCTATCACGTCGTGAAGGGCACGAGCACAAACGCTACGGCGGTGCTCGATGGCTTCACTGTCAGCGGTGGCAACTCAAACGCGAGCGGGAACAACAATAAGGGGGGTGGGATCCTTTGCATCTCAAACTCGAGCCCGAGCATTCGCAACTGCCTCTTCATTAACAATCGCTGCACCTTCGGTGGAGGCGCCGGTTATATCTCAGGCTCTTCGCCGAGCTTTA
>JAPKBY010000585.1 GCA_028823185.1 Planctomycetota bacterium | reverse complement strand
GTGGAGCGCTAGAGGTCCTGCTTGGCCTCGGAATAGCGTTCCCCAAGACGCGCGCTCTCTCCGCGCGCTGCTTCGCCCTGCTCGTCGTCCTCATGTCACTCGCCAACATCAACATGTGGTGGAATGACCTAGAGTTCAACGGGACTCGCCTGAGCGCCACCGGCCATATGCTGCGCCTGAGCGCTCAGATCATCCTCCTCTTCACTCTCTTCTGGCTCTCAAAACCAACGCGAGAGGAGTCATGAGCCCGACGCTCCTTAAACTCTTTCATGAGTACAGCGAATACCACCGCGACCCGGTGAACGCTGCGATTCACAAGCTCGCGGTCCCCTTGATCGTCTTTCATGTGCTCGCCATGCTCGACTGGGTCAGCCTCGGGCTCGAGCTTGGTGGACACCCAATCACCTTGGCGCACGCCGTCTTCATGCCAGCTCTGCTCTGGTACCTCCTCATGTCTGTGCGCCTCGCTGCCGTCATGATCCCCTTCTCAGCGCTCTGCCTCTGGGTCGGCCGAATGACCCCCGACGAGGCGGTGATTGGGATCGCTGTCTTGGCCTGGATCGCCCAACTCATCGGGCATGCACGCTTTGAAGGCAAGGCGCCAGCCTTCAAAGACAACCTCGTCCAACTCTTAGTCGGACCGGTCTACTTCATCGCTCTCAGCGCGGGCTGGTGGAGCCCCACGAGACGAGAGATCGACTAGGGAAAGGAGCGCTCTGCGTCACGCCCGAGCAGATCGAGCTCGTGCTTCTTGCGCTGATTCTTCTCCCAGACCGCGCCCTCTCGCCAGCGCGGCTCTGAGAGCCCTGCCTCCCAAGCCTCTAAGTCTGCCATCATCCTCTCGGTGCGCAGCGGCTCATCATCAGCACGGTTCACCTCTTCGTCTGGATCGCTCGCGAGGTTCACCAAGATCGGCGCACGAAAGCTGTCGTCCTCTTCGCGGACCCTGATCAACTTCCAGTCCCCCTCTCGAACAGCTCCCGCGACGAAGCGACGCCAGTAGAGGCGCTCATGCGGAGCGCTCTTATCAGCTCCGCTGAGAAAGGGCCGTAAGTCCACACCGTCGAGCCCGGCTGGCACCTCAGCGTCAGCAGCACTCAACGCCGTCGGCAAGAGGTCCAAGCTAGAGATCGCCGAGGAGTACTCGCCGGTCTCGAAGACACCAGGCCAATCAACGACAAAGGGCACGCGCTGACCGCCCTCCCACTTGCTGCCCTTCATCCCACGCCAAGAGCCGTTATCGGATCCATTGTTCGTCGCCCCGCCGTTGTCCGAGAGGAAGACGATCATGGTGTCTTCCCTCATCCCCTCTGCGTCCAGCGTCTCTAGCAATCGCCCGACGCCCTCATCCAGCGCCGCCACCATCGCAGCGTATTTGCGCCTCTTGTCCTTCTCGATCCCACTGAACTCTTCAAAGAGGTCTTCGCGCGCATGCATCGGCCCGTGCGGCGCCGTGTAAGAGAGATACATAAAGAGCGGTCGCTCTTGATCACGCTCCACGACCAAGCGGCAGGCCTCCTCCGTGAAGAAGTCAGTCAGATACTCAAAGCTCTCCTCCGGAATGAGGACTCGATCCCGCTCAATGCGCTGCCCCTTTGTCGGCGGCTTGTCCGTCTTA
>JAPKBY010000066.1 GCA_028823185.1 Planctomycetota bacterium | reverse complement strand
GTGCCGTCGAGCTCGACGCGAAAGACGTCCCCGTTCGTGCTCTCGCCGACCAAGAGCGAGTCTTCGTTCGGGTCTATCGCGATAGCCCCTGTGAACATGAAAGAGGAAAAGGCATGCAATGTAGCTAAGTACGAGCCGTCGGAGGCCTGATGCGTAACAGTCGCGCCGTCAAAATGGACGCGAGAGCCATCGCTCAATGTGGCAAAGGTTGACCACGGAGCGGGATTGTCTATGCCAGCTATAGATTGATAGCCAGGAGAGGGGAGGTCCTGTGAAGCGCTGGCAAGAGTTGCCGTCAGCGCGATGCTCGCTGCGAAAAGAAGCCGTCTCATACTGTGGAAAGTCCATCGAGTAAAACTCGTCGATGTCCACGTGGTGCCGGGCTGTTTGCAACAACTGCAAGACGACCGCCCAAACCACGGGGCACTGTCCAAGCGATCAAATGGATATCCTGACTGACCGCGTTCTCCCTTCGCGCCTTACCGGGGATTGCCCAGCGGCTGAGACGGCTAAGCCTCTGCTCGAGATATGCGGATCACAGTGGCGGGTCCGTGCAGGATTTCAACCTGCTTCCCCTTTTGATCACCGACTGAATTGTGAGTCAGCACTAGAGCATATGACCGCAAAACAGCCAAGGTCATTTCTCTTGCGGGGGAGAAAGCCCGTTCAGCACATCATCGGGCACAGTCCTAAGCACCGGCCAGCGCTCAGTTAGAGACACGACCAGCTGACCACTGTAGGTCGGGGGGAAAGTGGATTGACGCCATGTGTCAGAGGCAAAGGAGGAGCCGACCATGGTGAGGGCGGAATAAAGCAGCAGTCCTGTCGCCAGACCGGCCAGCCCACCTAATAGGCGGTTGATCAGGCTGAGCTTCATCGCTTCGATCGTTCTGCTCCCGACCATGCCGAGGAAGGCTGCTCCGATGAGCGTAAGCAGGAAGGCACAGAACCAGCCCAAGCCAGACGCGACGACATCATTGAGCCCGGCCCAGCTAGCCATGTCCTCGCCCCAAATGGGCCCAACCCATCGCGCAACACCTACGGCAGCCGCAAGCCCTAAGAGCCTCACGACTTGCCACCATAGACCCCGCCAGAGACCAAGAAACAGGAACAGCCCGGCCACTCCCGCCCCGACATTGTCAATCCAATGAAGGTTGGTCACGGTTTCGATGATTGCTTGATAGTCCATTGTGGCCCCTAGAAGTCAGAACAAGGTACGATCACAATCCGCACCTGAGACAGACTGATCGGTTCCGGAGCGAGAATTATGACCATCACACACAGAGAACTAGACCTGGGCATGTCCCTGTTCCTAGAGCTGATCCAAGGCGACGAGGAGCTTCGCTCCATTTTCGCATCGGCCAGAGCAGAGTATTTCCCCGGCACGGGGGCCTTTTCCGGGAATCCGCAGGACGCGCCAGCCGCAGAGATGCGCCTCCTAGAATGGTTCCTATTCGAGCATGACCTCAAGGGCAAATTAACCATAGAGGGCTTGATGCCTGAGTGGCGCCAGCTTGCGAGTCCACAACTGGCAGCCCAGGAGTCAGTCTTCTTGGGAACCATGGCCAGCATGTTTGTCCTCGTAGGGCCAGCTGGTGACGGGCTCCATTGGCTGCGAGACCTCGCTGGCCTAGGAGAGTTCGCAACTGACTTGAGGACGCCCGCTGACGCAGTTCAGGTGGGGGACCTCGTCGTAGGCAGGCTCTATTCAGGCGGTGATTCGACGCACATTCTTTCGCCAGGAGCAGGTTGTTTTCGTGACGAAGAGCTCCTCAAGGCCGTCCAAGGGGACGTCGACCTGGCCAGGAACAACGGGCAGAGAAAAGCTCTGCGCATGAGGCAAGTGGACCTGGAGGCCATGTTCTGGGGATCAGGCAAAAAAGATCAAACTACGACCCCGACTCATAGGCTGAGATCCTTTCTCGATGAGGGCGGTCTTAGCGCAGACGAGATTGACGGATTGGTGGAGAGCCTCGCCCAGCAGCCGCTCCCTGAAGACACCAGCAGCCCCCTAATCGCTGGCTATATAAGCGAGCTGTTGAATCACCTCGCCTTCGAGACCGACATCGATCTCACTAAAGCTCAAGAGCTGTTTCTGTCGTGCTGGGTGCACCTCCAATCCGCGACCAATGGAGCGGTTGAAGAGCGCGACGATGCTGGCGACCTCACAAGCGACGCTCAAATTCCTGAACAGCAAGACACGAAGTCTGCGGTCGATGCATTCAGTGAAGACCGCACAGCCGGACTTGACGCAACGGAATCGATCTCACGGCTATGCGAGAGGCTCGGCATCGATGTCGAAGACGACTCCGATGAAACAGAGACTGATGGTCACAGTGGGGCGCCGGTTCTACCTCTCCTGTTGACCGAGTATCTTTGGGACATCGGGAGAACGGATGGCGAGGAAGCCACCTTGCGTCACGCTTGCCTTGAGGAGCCGCTCACCACCCTCGACGACATTCAAATCGTAGAGGAGTTGACAGCGAAGCGACTACTTTTGCTCGGGTGCACAGTCCTCGTTCAAGACCCAGACGTGAGCGTCGAACAATCTGAGGTTGTCGCGACGGCGCTAGAGAGATTCTGTCGCTGGTGCGTTGAACATCATGGCGTGCCCAAAGATGAAGACGTTGAGCGAGCCTTTGAGAGTTTCCCTGCATCGCTGATACGTGTCATAGGCGTCAACAAAGCGCTCAACACGCAAGAGGCAAGCGGCGACTGGTTCATCGTCGAAGCCTCAGAGGGCGGCCTGGTCGTCAGGCCAGACTCACCCGACATCCCAATCATTTCGCTCTCTGCGCTCGCAGAACACGGCCTAGAAGAAGGCGACTTCGTTCGAGGAGCTATCCAGCAAGACGAGCTCGTTGTCACGCGCTGCTACCCCAGAGAGCTCAGCGCGGCCAAATAGCGCTTACTGACGCATGACCGGAATCTGCACCTCGCAGAGCAGCTCCGAGTAATCCGCCACCTCACCTGGGGGGATGAGGTAGATCTCCCTTATTGGCCCGGCCATCGTCCAATTGAGCTTGTCCATATAGCCAAAGATGCCCGCGTAGATTGCCGGCACTTTCGGGTAGGGCCCAGATGCCACGGCATAGGCCACCGTGCGGGAGGGCAGGGTGTCCACTTTGAGCGGGACAGATGGTTGAGTCCAGCTCTCTACTGGCACACAGGCACGCGAGCGCAAAGCTCCGGCCTCAGAGCTGCCAGGATCATCGAAATAGAGCGCAAAGGGTGGACCAGATGCGCGCACACCTTCAAGGGCCAGGAGGCGGTGAACCTCAGGAAGGAGCTCTCCTGTACCTGAGTAGGGCCCAATGTGCTCGAGGTAGGCATAGCGTTGATCCAGCCTGTCCTTCCAGTTGCAGTGAACTTCCATATAAGGAGGTGAGCTGATCGGCAGGTCAGCCTGGTAAACCCAAGTGGTCCCCGGCAGCTCCTCAGCTGAGACGCTCTCTGATGATTCAATGGTCGCGCAAGAGACAAGGGCCAAGGCCGCAAGTCCCAGGTAGGTCGGTGTTTTGTATTTCATAGTTGTTCGCTCCACTAGAGCATCGGCAGCAATGGGCTCATGCTTTCGGAAGAAACCTGTTATGAGCCTCACCAATAGGGGCGAAACCCGAACTAGGCTCCTGAAGCTAGCCTGAATGCCTGCCATGCGTCTGATAATGTATCTTCTGATGCATTGTTCTGATTCCATTAACCCTCAAGAACCCTTGCAGGGAGATCCCATCGTGACTGTTAGGATCAGATCCACTCCCTAAGAGTCAATATGCCTAAAAACTGCTTCATGGACTCTGAACGTCCCTGCGACCTCACCTGCAAGGCGGCCTTTGAGGTCGACGACCCCGTCGACAACATTGACTGCTACTTCATCTGGCTCGCCTATCATCTAGGAGAAGCCTTCTTCGAGGTGAAACGAAACCTAGACGGTGGAATCGGGGGCTCAATGCCGCCTGGCTTCCCGGGATTCCCAGGTTTCCCCGGAGGCGGCCCAAAGGGTCCAAAACCCCCAGTCAGTAATAACTGACCTCCGATCACCGATATACAGCGTTCCAAGATAGACGCTCGCGACCTCGGGGCATAAATTGGTCGCCTTGGATTACGGATTGTCCGAATCCATTCACACGTGCACCTCTAACAATCAAGACACCCATGCGAGGCAATCTTGGACGCGCACTCAGCGCTTCTATTGGCAAGAAAGCCTGGATGGCTATCAGCGGTTTACTGCTCGTGGGCTTTCTATGCGCCCACCTAGCCGGAAACCTGCTCCTGTTCATCGACCAGGACGGCTCAGCATTTAATGCCTACGCCGAGGCGCTCTCTAGCAATCCGCTGCTCCCTGCGGCTGAGCTGGTGCTGGCGACTCTCTTCATCGCTCACATCGCTTTAGGCCTCAAGGTCTCTAGTCAAAATCGTGACGCTAGGAAGGTCCGCTATCGTGTAAGCGCCAATCATGGTGGACGCACGCCGGGCTCTGCGACGATGTTGGTCACAGGAGTTCTCATTTTAGTGTTTCTCGTCATTCACCTGCTCGACTTCAGGCTGGACGACAGCACGCACGGTGACATGGCCGCTGCTGTTCGAAAAAGACTCGGCTCAGGCAGCGGCGCGTGGACCTATGGCATTGGGATCGCGGCCTTAGGCCTGCACTTGAGCCACGCCTTCGCCAGCGCTTTTCAGACGCTCGGTCTCAATCACCCAAAATATGACAACGCGATCCAACTCGCCGGCAAGGGTATCGGTGTTGTCCTCGGACTTGGTTTCCTCGCCTTCCCTGTGATCCTCTACTTCAGCAGTGGAGCTGCCTGATGTCAGCCTCTTCACCTATCCTCGAATCCAACTCCCCCACTGGCCCCATCGCGGACAGGTGGGCCAATCACCGCTTTGACCTCAAGCTGATCAACCCTGCCAACCGCAGGAAGTTCTCAGTCTTAGTGGTCGGCACCGGCTTAGCTGGCGCCGCAGCCGCGGCTACGCTCGCCGAACAAGGCTACAGCGTCAAATCACTTTGCATCCAGGACAGCCCAAGAAGGGCCCACTCGATCGCTGCGCAAGGCGGAATCAACGCCGCCAAGAACTATCCGAATGATGGCGACAGCATCTATCGGCTGTTCTATGACACCGTCAAGGGTGGGGACTTTCGCGCGAGGGAGTCAAATGTCTACCGACTAGCAGAGATCTCCAACCAGATCATCGATCAGTGCGCCGCTCAAGGCGTCCCGTTCGCAAGGGAGTACGGCGGCCTGCTCGCAAACCGTAGCTTCGGCGGAGCGCAAGTCAGTCGAACCTTCTATGCACGCGGCCAAACGGGGCAACAGCTCCTGCTGGGTGCCTACTCCGCGCTCATGCGGCAGGTTGCCTCTGGCGGCGTGGAGCTGCTCACGCGCCGAGAGATGGTTGACCTCGTAACGGTCGACGGAGTCGCCGCTGGAGTGATCGCTAGAAATCTAGTCACAGGCGAGTTCGAGAGACACTCTGCTGATGCAGTGCTGCTCTGCACCGGCGGCTACGGCAACGTCTTCTATCTCTCTACGAACGCTCAGGCCTCCAACGTGGCGGCGGCGTGGAAGTGCCACAAGAAAGGCGCCTTCTTCGCCAACCCCTGCTTCACGCAGATCCACCCCACCTGCATACCTGTCAGCGGAAAACACCAGTCAAAGCTCACGCTCATGAGCGAGAGCCTCCGCAACGACGGAAGGGTGTGGGTGCCGAAAGACAACACCGACAGACGCACACCGAGCGAGATCCCCGAAGACGCCAGGGACTACTACCTAGAGCGTAGATACCCCAGCTTCGGCAACCTCGTCCCCAGAGACGTCGCTAGTCGGGCAGCAAAAGCAGAGTGCGACAAGGGACGCGGCGTAGGCGATTCAAACCTCTCCGTCTACTTGGACTTCGGCGATGCCATACGCCGCGACGGCGCCCCGCTCATCGCAGAGAAGTACGGCAACCTCTTCCAGATGTACGAGATGATCACTGGAGAGAACCCCTACAAGACTCCGATGCGCATCTACCCCGCCGTTCACTACACAATGGGCGGACTGTGGGTTGACTACAACTTGCAGTCATCTGTCCCGGGGCTCTTCGTCTTGGGTGAGGCCAATTTCTCCGATCACGGGGCGAATCGCCTTGGAGCCAGCGCGCTCATGCAAGGCTTGTCCGACGGCTACTTCGTGGCTCCCGCCACCATCACCGCGCACCTAGCCTCCGGCAAGGTTCAACGTCTCAACACGGATCACCCCGCGTTCGCAGAGGCAGAAGCCGAAGCCACCGCGCGTTCGAGCAAGCTCCTGGGCGTCCAGGGCGGGCGAACCGTAGAGAGTCTCCACCAAGAGCTGGGCCAGATCATGTGGGACAACGTCGGCATGGCTCGTACAGCAGAAGGCCTCAAGGGGGCAATCAGCAGCATCCGATCGCTGCGCGAAGAGTTCTGGAACGAGGTTCGAGTCCCAGGCGAAGCGAGCCACCTCAACCCATCCCTCGAGCGCGCAGGCAGAGTCGCAGACTTCATGGAGTTCGGCGAGCTCATGGCTGTAGACGCACTCGCACGCGAAGAGTCTTGCGGCGGCCACTTCCGAGAGGAGCACCAATCCGCTGACGGCGAGGCCGCTAGGGACGACGAGAACTTCTCACATGCTGCCGCCTGGGAGCACAAAGGCATTGAACAACCCAAAGAGCTGCACAAGGAAAAGCTCACCTTCGATTACGTGCAGCCCTCGACCCGCAGCTACAAGTAGCCCTGACAAACATGAAGCTCACACTGAACATCTGGAGACAAGCTGGCCCAGAGTCTGAAGGCCAATTTGAAACCCACGCATTAGACGGCGTCTCCGAGGACATGTCCTTCCTTGAGATGCTCGATCTCCTGAACCAAAAGCTTGTCATGAGTGGCCGCGAAGCTGTCGCGTTTGACCACGACTGCCGCGAAGGCATCTGCGGAATGTGCAGCCTCGTCATTAACGGAGAGGCACACGGCCCGGTCAAGGGGACCACGACATGCCAACTGCACATGAGGTCGTTCTCTGACGGAGATCAGATTGTCATTGAGCCTTTCCGCGCTGCGGCTTTCCCGATCATCAGGGACCTCGTCGTGGACCGGAGTTCATTCGACTCCATCATCATGGCTGGCGGCTTCATCTCGGCGCGAACTGGTAGCGCACCTGATGGGAACGCCATCCTCGTTCCGAAGACTGACTCCGACAAGGCCATGGACGCCGCCGCATGCATTGGCTGCGGTGGATGCGTTGCTGCCTGTCCTAACGCCGCTGCGATGTTGTTCACGGCAGCCAAGGTCACACACCTCGCCTCACTGCCTCAGGGCCAACCGGAGCGGCAGTCTCGAGTGCTCTCCATGGTCAAAGAGATGGACGAGCAAGGATTCGGCAACTGCACAAACGAGCGCGAGTGCGAAGCCGCCTGCCCGAAAGAGATCTCCGTCGCAACCATCGCTCAGATGAACCGCGACTACTTAAAAGCCGCGATCTTCACTGATTGAGCGCGCTCAGGCCGAGGGCAAAGAGCAGTCCGCCTTTGCGGCTCTGAGCTCATAAAAGGGCACAGAGAGGTCCTCGGCTGCAGCCCTGAGCCCTTGCTCTCCCCCACCAGGTGCGCCACGCCGCACCACGCATAGGCTCGCCGATAGGCGGTCAAGAGCGCTGACCGCTGAATCCAGAGAGCGCTCTTGGACCACCCACCAACCAAGAGACTCAAGCTCTGTTCTCGTAACAGCAGAGAGGACTGGATCTGTATCAAGCAGAACCGCGACGGGTCGATCAGCTCGCGCAGCGCTGATGTGCACAGAGATTCGAGTTCCAGCGCCGACACCGGTGCTGACTCGCAGTGGAAAGCCAAGAGCAGCCGCAGCCTCTCGGAGGCTTGCCGTCCCGAGCCCCGTGCTGCCGCGG
>JAPKBY010000065.1 GCA_028823185.1 Planctomycetota bacterium | reverse complement strand
TCACGCTCACTCGAGTCCACCGCCACATCCATGATCTTCTGAAGAGCGGATTGCTCCGCGTCCGCGGCTCCATCTAGCTTCGCCAGCGCCTTCAGAGTCTCAAGCCTCATGAAGAGGCTCGACATCGAGTCGTACACAGCGACGAGCCCATCGGCAGCGGCAGCTGTCTTGAACTTAGCGAGCTCTAAGAGGAGCGCCGGGTCAGCATCATCCCGCTTCTCAATGAGCGTCTCACGAATCTCGGTCTCATCCACAAGGCGCTCTGAGGGGAGCGGTGAGAGGAGCGCAGCTGTGAAGAGGACTTGAAGAATCATGAGCGTATGGAGGGTTATCTGATTGGAGCAGAGATATGGGCGGTCCGAATTTTCGGAGGGACACGGACCAAGTGTCAACTTCTGTACCCCTAGAAGACGATAGGTGGGGTCCACACGCCAACACAGGAGCGCTAGTGATCCGCCAGGACCCCCATCAATTACGTGAACATGCCGCCCGACGCCTCCTACGGAGGCTCAGGGACCTCAACTTAGGTGACGGATCTGTCCCCCTCAAGGACGGCAATAAAGTCCGAATAACAGGCTGCGCCAGCCTCGACCACCCCGTGGAGGGCGGCGTTCGGTATCGACTGAACTTCAGCCATGGCGGCGCAGAGATCGTAGAGATCCAATGGCAAGGTGGGCGCCTCCACTCACATCTGACTAAGAACAAGGCTCAAGCTCACGACAGCGGGACCTCTTTTGGTCTGAACGGCCACCCCTCTGGACTCGTTGAACTCTCTGGCCTCCAATCAGCCATCGACCTCTCGAGCGCTTCCTCGGAAGATTATGAAGTGCTCCTGAGTCTCATCGTGGAGGCCACGGTAGAGGCAGCTTGAGCGCGAGCGCTTAGAGCCTCGCGCGCTTACAGATCAAGTCTGCGAAGAGGCCTAGAGTCAAGATCTGCATGGTCGCGACGAACAAGAGCACGGTCTTGTCCCCGAGGTTGGCTGGACTCTCATAGAAGATGTCATAGCCCAGCGAAGCGAGGAATCCCAAGCCCACGAACCAAGTCATGGGATAGAAGACCCTCAGCGGGTTGAAGTACATGACCGTCTTTATGATCAGAGCCAAGAATCCGAGCGTGTCACGAATAGGCCTGATCTTCGAGCGCCCTTTGCGCGCCGCGTAATCGATCGGCAAGTACTCGATCGAGTGACTGTTCGTTAATGCAGCGAGCGTGATCGTGGTCGTGAAGCTGAAGCCCTTGGGAAGGATCCCTCGATACTTGAGCACGAAGGGCTTTTGGAAGGCGCGCAGCCCCGAGTTCAGATCGGGGATCTTGAACTCTGCAAGATAGGAGGCGAGCATCCTCAAGAAGGCCTTCGCTGGACGACGGATCAGCGGAATGTGAACGTCGGCACCTATGCGCGCACCGATCGCCATCTCTGTCCCGCCCTCAACGATCTTCACGAGCTCTCCAATGCGATCCTCGGGATAAGTCCCGTCTGCGTCTGTGATCACAACGATCTCATGCTTGGCTGCAGAGAACCCAGTAAGGAGCGCTGCGCCATAGCCTTCATTGCGCGGCTTCACGATCACTTCCAAGGTGTCGATCTCAGCAGAGAGTTGTTGGAGGAGCGCTCCGGTCCCGTCCGTCGAGCCGTCATCGACGACGAGGATCTCAACCGCACTGAGCCCTAGCTCTAAGCCGGCGAGCCTCCTCACGACGCCCTCGATCCCGCCCTCTTCGTTATAGGCCGGGACGACGATCGTCGCGGCCCTCGCTGTCGAGCTCAGGGCTTCATTGCTTGTGGCGGCCTCAATGGGCTTTGTCATGGCTTCGGTGAACGCGGTTCAGTGACGGTCCGCCGCCTAGCGGCGCGGGCGAGTGATCCGTGGAGCATACCTCTCCGAGTCACTCGATTCACCGCAAGCTAGCTCTAGCTTTCTTGAGAGCCTTCAAAGTCATCCCTGTCAGCCCTAGACCTTCTAGCTCACTTTGGCTGATCCAGGCCCAGCCCTCGGGGAGCTCCCTCACGCCAAGATCAGCGCTGAGGACCCTCGCTTGGATGCGATGCTTCGTGATCGAGTGCTTGATGAATCCGATCTCAGCGCCTCGCAACAAGTGCGCATCGAGCTCAAAAGGGAAGAGCCGTGGCTCTTCGAGCCCGATCTCACGAGTGGGGAGCTCCCAGAGCCCCGCCATACGTCCCTCCTCGCTCCGCCTCACCAAGAGCACCCGCCCCTGATCCATGACCACAAACACCTCGAGTTCCACTTCGATCGGCGCGGGCTTTGGAGCGAGCTCGGGCAGAGCGCTCTCCATTCCACGAGCTCGAGCATCGCACACTGCTCGCACAGGGCAGCGATCACAGCGTGGCTCACGCGGCAAACAGACGGTCGCTCCGAGCTCCATGAGCGCTTGATTCCAGGAGCCCGGGTCGCCGACTCCATCCACGAGCTCGCCGGCCATCTGCTCAATAAAGCGGCGCGGGCCCGACTTCGTCACGATCCCTTCGACAGCAAACCAGCGCGCCAAGACTCGCTGAACATTTCCATCTATGAGCCGCTCTTCGAGCCCATACGCGATAGAGAGCACAGCACCTGCCGTATAGGCGCCGACTCCGGGCAACGCCTCTGCATCAGGCCTGCTGCGCGGAAACACTGCCTGGTGCTCATCTACGATCAGGACAGCTGCGGCATGCAACCTGCGTGCGCGCGAGTAATAACCGAGTCCGCTCCAGAGTCCGAGGACCTCATCGATGTCCGACTCTGCCAAGGCTTGGACGGTTGGGAAGCGCTCGATGAAGCGCTCGTAATAAGGGATCACTGTGCTAACCCTGGTCTGCTGCAACATCGACTCACTCACCCACACCGCATATGGATCCTCTACGCGACGCCAGGGGAGGTCGCGGCGATGGGCCGCATACCACGCCAACAGCTGCCCCCACAGGGCATCGCGGCGCTCGACAGCCAGATTCTCTTGAGCCTCACTCACAGCCTTAGATTCTCTGCTCGCAGCCTCCGCTCTTCCAGGGTTCACGCGATTGCTGAAGCAACGCGTTGCGGTCTGGATCAGAGCGAGACAAGCTATCGTCCGTGCGAACTCTCCTCTTAGGACTCCTGACTGGTCTCTGCGCCTCCCTGCTTCGAGCTCCACTCGGTATAGACCTCGTGCATCTGAGCTCCACCCCAGCCTCTATCTCAGTCGCGTATCGAGCTGCAGCCTTCTTCTTATTAGCGCTGGCGCTCCTCGCGGGACGAAACAAGGCGGGAGAGGGCCTGTCTCCTCTGCGCTTCCTGGCCGGCACAGCCATTGGCCTCACCTCGCATGGACTCCTCCTCGCGAGCACTCCCAGCGGACACCTGCTCGCGACCCTAGTCTGCGCTCTGTTGGGCGCCGCCCTCTACTACACCGCCCGAGGAGTCCTCGGTCCGGAATTGGAAGACGAGCTGAGTGACGCCGACGATGAGGATGCACCCCAAATCCCAACAGCGACCCCGCTCGCCCACGCGATCATCGGCGCCGGCCTCGCCCTGTGCCTAGAGGGACTCTTCCGCCACCTGCGACTCTTCAGCACAGGTCTTCCAAGCGATGACAGCGTCTTCGGAATCGTCCTAACCCTGCTCATCCTAGCCGGGGCCGCGTGCTTCAAGAACCTCGTCCGCTCCACCACCTCTCGCACGCTGTGCCTAGCGGGAGGGAGCCTCGGAGCTCTCCTCTCCCTGAGACTCATCACTGGGATCTCTACGGGCCCTGGCTTAGATCGCTACTTGAAGTGGTTCGACCTAGACACCTCGCTGCGTGGGACCCTCGGCTATGACGCGCTCCTCGCTGCGCTCGTCTTCATCATTCCAGCCTTCCTCATCGGCGCAGGTTTCCAAGGTGTCCTCCGAAGATCAAACCTCGCTGGCCTCTCCATCGGAGCAGCGATCGGTCTGCTCATCTCACCTCATTGCCTCAGCTATTTGATTCTAGAGAAGGTCCCTGGCGAGCCCTTTCTCGCACATCACATCCCTGCGAGCCATCTGATTTCATGGGGGGCAGCGGTCGCCTTCACAGGCGCCGGCTTACACCTCATCCGGCACCCAGGCATCGCTCGCTGGGCGGCCCTCTCCTTCTTCATTGTCTCCCCCTTACCCTTCATCGCCCCACCTGACGCGATCCGAATCCTCGCCCCTTGGCAACCCCGGACTCCGCAACCTGAGCTGATCTTTGACACGCCTGAAGGGCTGTTAACCATCGAGGAGACAGAGTTCGGCCTCGACAGCGTGACGCTTGACCGTCGCCTGATCTCACCCCAGGGGACTCACGCTGCCTCTGACAGGTTGCAGCTCGTGGCCTCTGTGGCGCTCTTACCCAAAGAGATGAGGGAAGGTGGCGGCTTCAACGTGCTCCTCATCGGCCAGTTGACGCCAGGGCGCGCGCTTACGCTCAGCTCCTTAGGCGCTGACTCAATTGACCGCACAGCATCTTGGCACCGCGCGATGGGCGTCCTCGAGTCTCACCTCTTTCAGGGGCACGCTATTCCAAAGGGTGAACACATCTCACCAGCCACTGCCCGCAGCAAGATGGGCAACGGCTCGTATGACCTCGTGATCGCGCCTTCGATTCGAGGCGAACAACCTACGACCCGGAACCTAGCCTCTGGTCCCGACACGGTCAGCGTAGTGTGGTTCGACACCGCAGGCGGAGCCTCACATCTCTCGCTGGGCGCCGGAGTGATTCTCTCTACGGCTACCTTGGAAGATCTCTCGATCGGGGTGCTGCATGGCGTAGACACAGAAGACCTCAAGAGCGACGAGCTGCTCTTCTCAGCAGGCGCTCCTATGCGACGCGAGACGCCGCTCTCATCCTTAGGCCGACGGGTCTGGGATCGTGAACAAAACGCCCAAGCCCTCATGGCCGAGAGGCTCGCCGCCGCTGAGAACGGAGGCGTCGAGGCTCTGATCGCCGCCGGACTTGGCGCCCACTACGCCGTTCAAGAACACTCCTCTCCCTACGAAACTCTCGCTCAACGCATCGAGCTCACCGAAGAGACGCTGGGGTCCTGGAGCACGGCGGCTTTAGCCTCGCCGCTCGCGCGCCCGACCCGTGAGCTCGTCGGCGCGACAGCGCGCGCGCTGAGAGGAAAGCGCGATGTCACTCAAATCTATGAGCACCTGGAGCCGATCTCAGAAGCTCACCCGACCTGGGTGCAGCTCGTCGAGATCCTCTCCTATGCAGACCTAGAGGCTCTCGATCCCAGCCAGTGCATCCACAGAATTGAGTCCACCTTAGCCCTCGGAGTCGAGGCTCCCGCGCTCTTGATCTACCTCTCAGATGCCCTGGTGCAGCTCGGGCGTGCGAGCGACGCGGTCGAACATCTCTGGCACGCCTACTCCGAGCTCCCCAACAACCAAGACGTCAAAGAGCGCCTGGCGATAGCGCTCGTTCGCGCTGGAGACAAGGAGGGCAAGGCCATGATCGAAGACCTCCTCTTAGAAGACCCCGACAGAGAGCATCTGAGGCCGTATTTGATGAACGGTCCGCTCCCCTCTGCGAGCACTGGGTTCACCCCCTTTGAACTCCAAGCAGGGCCTTCGCAAGCTGTAGACGAGCACGAAGGGCACAATCACTAGCCTTAAGCTGCTGCGGACAAGGGGTTTACAGCGCCCTCGGTGGGGCTCAAGGCGGTTTCCGAAGCCCTGACTCAAAGGAGTCGCTTCCTCACTTCAAAGCTACTTATTGGGGGTATTCTTAGGTGACATCTCTTATGAGTCCATTCGGGGCCTCTTTTAAGGTGTCGCAACGCCCGAGACCAACACCCGCTTGAGTTGTTGGGAACTTCTAGCGCTTCACCACACTCTAATTATCTTTGCTACGGTTAGTTCCTTCACGCCTTCTGGCCCTTAGGGCCCTAGACGCAACTACAGGCTATTTAGCCCATACACGACCATGAAAAATCTCCTCGGAACGATCGCTGCTTGCGGCGTGATTATTGGCTCTGCAGCCTTAGGCACAGCTCAAATCGAGCGACTAGATCTCCCCACGATGCTTCAGAAGGCTGACGATGCCGTTTACGGCACCATCACTCACTCTGAGGCCATCAGGATCGACCACCCGGTGGACGGTCCCGAGCTCTACTACACCCACATCACGATTGATGGCCGCTCCCTCTCAACCGGGGCGCCGAGCCAGACCGTCATCACCTTCCACGGTGGCTTCATCGACGATGAGAATGGCGTCTACAACTCAGAGTCACCCTCGGCAGACGATGTGAAGATCGGCGCCGAAGTCGTCGCGTTCTACTCATGGACAGACAACATGGGCGGCGACCTCGCTGCGAACGCGCTCTATGCAGGTCATGGCGGCATCTACCGAACAGTCAAGGGACGCAAAGGGACAGTGGTTCTTGGTCGCGGAGAAGGCTACGCGATCGACAAGAACACCATGCTCACCGACCTCGACAGCGAAGTCTCACGCCTAAAAGGAGAGCAGCGCTAGTCGCTGAGGAGAACTGAATCATGAAATTTCAAGCACTCAAGAAGCTACTCCTGCCGGCCTCCGCACTCGGTGTCGCCGCTGCACTTATCATCCCTGCAGAGCAGGCCATCGGCTACTCATTGATCGGAGGAAGCCTGAACTTCTCCCAACGTGATGTTCGCGTGTTCAACAACTTCCCCGACAATGCGTCGAACAACAACAACGTCGCTGACGCGAACTTCCCCGGCTATCAGGGCTGCTTCATCGCCTTCTGGAAAGGCGCGATCGAGTGGGCCTCAGAGCTTCAAGGCGGCAACGGCAACGGTGACCCCGGACAAAACGGTGGCCTCGGTTCAGGCGCCGCGAACTTCGACCCCTTCTTCGCTGGAGAGACGAACAACACCGGAGGCACGAACGACAACATCGTCTCCTCAATCTCGAGCTGCTCTAGCGGCGTCCTCGCTTACTGCGAGACTCCGATCAGCAATGGCTGGCGAATCAGAATGTGTGAGTCTTGGACTTGGGCTGACGGCCCGACCACCAACACAGGCGGTGGAATGGACATCCAGGGTGTCTTCTGCCATGAGTATGGTCACGCGCTCGGCCTCGGTCACTCGACCTCGGGCGGAGCCACGATGTACCCCTCTGCAAGCGGAAACGGCATCCCTGCCCGATCGATTGCTGCGGATGACATCGCTGGAGTCCAGGCGATCTATGGGCCACGTGCAGCTAACAAGCCCACGATCTCGAGCTTAGGCATCGGCACGACGTCTATGACGATCACCGGAACCAACTTCACGCCCACAGGCAACCAGGTCTGGTTCACGCCGTCTGCAGTCTCAAGCACTGGTGGTGACCCGAAAGTCATCGTCAACAACCTGACCTCAAACGGAACTTCGATCACGGTCAACATCCCGGCTGCTGCTGGGCCGGGTAACGTGATGGTGAAGACCAGCGGTAATGGGCATGACGACATGTCGAACGCATGGCCCAGTGACCTCGCCGACAACGGCGGTGGTGGTGGTGGCTGCGACTCGCCCAGCAATTACTGCACGACAACGGGCAACAGCTACAGCCCCTTCGGAGCCGTCATGAGCTTCAATGGAACCGCTAGCTATAGCGCCAATGACCTCGTGCTTGAGTGCTACGGCGCTATCCCGAACCAGTTCGGGATCTTCTACTACGGCCCCAACCAGATCTCCGCTCCCTTCGGGAACGGACTCCGCTGCGTTGGCGCTGGGTTCCTCGGAACGTTCAGGCTCCCCGTCGTTCAAGCGAATTCCTTTGGCGACGTGAGCTACGCGCTCGACTACAACCAGGCCCCGATGAACGCTGGCAATGGAACCGTCGTGGATGGCTTGGAGTTCAACTTTCAGTTCTGGTACCGCGACCCCGGCACTGGCGCTAACTTCAACCTCTCTGATGGCTTGAAGGTCACCTTCTGCCCCTGAGCAGCACTGGCCCACGATAGTGAGCCTCACAAAGATCAAGCGGGCCCCCCACACGGGCGGCCCCCGGGCGGTTATCAAAGCTGT
>JAPKBY010000064.1 GCA_028823185.1 Planctomycetota bacterium | reverse complement strand
AAGAAGAGCTGCAGCCCACGGAGGGTTATGCGAGCTGTCTGCATGCTTATGGCGTAAAGATTGAGGCGAGCCAAGGGGTCGAGCGTGACTGGCTCTACCTCTCAGCTCTCGTTTATGAACACATGACGGCGCACGAGACGCGCTACAAGATCCGCGAGGCTCTCAAAGCGAACGGCTTTCGGATCTTGCTCGCGCGCGGTGACCAAACCCTCGACACCTTGCCTGAATACGAGGGCGACGATGGCGCGCGTGAGGCTGGCGGCTTAGGTGGTAATCCGGGTGAGTACCGCATCGCGTTGCGCGTCGGCCACCCGCACGTCTTGATCCACGAGCTCGCGCACGGGATCTATCACTCGGCGATCCAGTTTCAGGAGCTGGGTGGTTCGACGGATCCCGAGGCCGGCGACGCGCCGCCCAAGGAAGGGACCTTCTCGCATGAGCTCTACGCTGCCTATGACGCGGCGATGGAGAGTGAGCTTTGGACGGGGATGTATTTTGAGGCGCACCCTGATGAGTACTGGGCTGAGGGCGTGACGCTCTGGTTCAGGTCAGCAGAGCAGCATTTTGTGGAGGAGTTTGCACCGCAGCTCGAAGAAGAAGAGCTCGCGCTCCTCGAAGAGGATTCACGGGCCTTCTTGAAGCAGCGTGACCCAGTGCTCTACGCCCTCTGCGCGCGGATCTACCCCGCGGCTGACTGGTGGCCGCTCAAGATGCGGATCTTCGGCGAGCTGGGCTTCGAGTTCGATGGCTCCGACGGCGGCCCGATGGGGCTCGTGAATGAGTTAGAGGAGCTCATGGAAGAGGAGCCGCGCGAAGCAGCCAGGCTCCTTCAAGACATCCGCAATGACATCACTCGGGAGGAAGGGGAGGAGGAGGTCTTGCACCTCTTTGGAGAGCTGCTCGAGCACGTAGAAGACCCGCGCCTCATCGAGGCTTTGGAGAGACACGTGGAAGAGCTGGAGAGCGGAGCAGGTGAGCGGTCTGGTCGGGAGGTGACACCCGTGAAGGTGGAGTCACCCGTCTTCGAAGTGCGCGCGCTGCCCGAGGAGGGGCGACTCTCCGTCTTTCGTCCGCACCTCGCGAAATATGTCGAGGTCTTCGGTGTTCATGTCGTCGCGACGGACTCCTCCGAGGACGCGAAGGTCCTGCACGCCGCGACGATCCTTGCGGAGTGGCTCGACAACGACGAGGACGGCGTCCCGGACGACCCCGCGGCTCACCGCGCCCTCGTTGAGGGCGGCGCCTTCCTCGTTATGCCGGGGAGCGAGCGCGACATGGAACGACTGCACAGGAGCATCGAGTTTGAGCGCCTAGAGGAGGCGGGCTTTCGGATCGGACAAGACCTCTACGCCGAGGAGACCTTTCCTGCAGGCCCGCCACATGTGAAGCGTCGTGGCCGCTTTGACGCCGCGATCGAGGAGGTCTTGCACCTCGTCTCGAACGGCTGGGTCGTGGCGCACCCGAAGGACCTCGGCTACCGGCCTGGCAGTCGGCTCACAGATGCCATGGACAAGGCGCGCGGCGGGCGCTTCCGCCGCATCCCGCGCGACTACCCAGAGGAGGCTTGGTACCACTACGACGACCGCAGCTGCGACTATGAGTGCATGGCGGCCGAGTACCTCTACTGGGCGCTCACTACACATCTCGGTGGACAGGACTATCCGGGCCGCGCAGGAGAGATCTCAAGAGAGTGGGAGTGTTCCACGCCTGCGTCACTCCGTGAGCGCGATCCGGCAATCGTCGAGCTGCTCACTGATCCCAAGCTCCCGCTCCCAAAGGTTCTCCCAGACGGCGTCTATTCGCCCAAGAAGAAGGGCTAGCTCGAGAAGAGGTAGCTGCTCTCTTCGGACCAGGCGGTGTAGCGGTAGAGCGGGACGAGGCGCAGGAGCTCTGACTCCATGTGCTCGGCTGCGCCCTCTTCGAGGGCGGGACCGCGCGCGCCTTTGGGTGCAGGGAAGCGCTGCACTACGGCGAAGGAGTGCTCGCCCGGAGTCCAGTAGCCGAGGAATTCTTCTAAGCGCTCTGGGCTGATGTCGCCACAGCGCCACTCACCCTGCCAGTCGTGCATCTTGAGCTGGAAGCCAGGGAGCTCATTCAGGAGTCTGAGCAGCTCGGCCTTCCCTTGTGCGGCCACGCGCTTCTTCAGGTTCTGGCCGTCGTACCAGGCGTCGGGGTGGATGCGCATGGAGACCTCGAGCGCCTCAGCCTCGATCGCTATGCAGAGGTAGGCGTTCTTATAGGCTGAGTCCAAGTCCTTGGCGAGGTCGCGGCCGAGGATGCTCTTCAGCTCCTTCTTGTCCGCCTTGGCGCGCGTGAGATAAGCCCAGAGGCGCGTGACCTTGTTGCCGTTGTATTGCGAGGGGTTGTGGAGGCTGGTGCGGCACTCGAGGGTGGCGCCAGCCTCCTTGAGCGCGGGCAGCGCGCGCTTGCCTAGCGCGAGCAGCTTGCGGCGCGCGATCAGCCTGCGGTCGTTGTACTGCGGGTCACGAGCGAGCCCATCTGAGACGCCGTGGAAGTCGCCCTCTTCGAAGAGGATGGGGCCTGTGTGCGGCTTAGGGTCGGTGTGTTTGGGAGCAGGCATGACGGGAGGCTATGGTCGCGCCATGATAGGGCTCTCGCTCCATCGTGCCCTCTATCTCTGCAGGACAAATCTTCATGAAGTTCATCGCCTCTTCACTCCTCGCTCTCGGATTCCTCCTCTCCACGGCTGCCGATGCAGCCGATGGGAAGGTGAAGGTCTTCATCTTGGCAGGTCAGTCGAACATGGAGGGGAAGGGCTTCCCTGAGCCGCTCGCGTGGCAGCTCAGTCAGCCGGAGTTCCGTGAGCGCTATAAGCACTTCATCAAGGACGGGGACTTCGACTCCTTCACCAAGAAACACCAGGCCTCAATCGAAGCTGATCCGAACCGACCCTTCTACGATTGGAGCGAGCGTGAGGATGTCTGGATCAACTACCTCGGCCGCCACGGGAACCTCACCGTCGGCTACGCGGCTCCCAACAGGTGCTTTGGCCCCGAGTACAACTTCGGCCACGTCGTGGGCGACCACTTCGACGAGCAGGTGCTCCTCATCAAGTGCGCTTGGGGTGGCAAATCCCTTGGGTGTGACTTCCGCTCTCCTTCCGCCGGTCTCCCGACGGACGCAGAGTTCGAAGAGATGGTCAGGGAGAAGAACGCGCGGATCACCAAGAACAATGAGAAGGACCCCGACAAGCAGAAGCCTCTCGTCACCATCGCCGAGATGAGGGAGCCCTATGGGCACTTCTATCGGGAGATGATGAAGGAGATCCACGGCACGCTCGACAACATGAAGGAGCGCTTCCCGAGCTATGCGGGTCAAGGCTATGAGCTCTCGGGCTTCGTCTGGTTCCAGGGCTGGAACGATCAGTTCACTGAGGACTGGTACCAGAGCTATGGCGAGTACATGGCTTGTCTCATCAGCGATGTCCGCAAAGACCTCGAGGCGCCGGACATGAAATTCGTCATCGGACAGGTCGGCTTCGATGGACCGCGTGAGTCCAAGCCAGCGAAAGACGGCGGGCCTAGCGCTCGCGACCAGATCAAGCGCGGTCAGCTCGCTATGGCGACGAGGAAGGCGTTCAAGGGCTCAGTCGCTGTGGTGAAGACCGCTCAGTATTGGGACATGGAGGCCGACGCGATCTACAACGGTGAGGGCGGCTGGAAGAAGGACGTCGCGAAGTGGAAGCAGTTCGGCAATGACCGTCCCTACCACTACCTCGGCAGCCCTTGGTTCTTTGCGCAGACCGGAACGGGCTTTGGAGAGGCGATGCTCCGCTTGACGAGGTGACGGTGAGCGGAGCTAGCGGCTTTTTTCGTTTGGAGTAAGATTGATGCGGCGCTCAGAGATCGCCCTCTCCCTATGAAACCTCAAACTCTCAGAGTCCCTGCCGTGCTCTTGCTCTTCATCGCTGCATACGCAGCAGATGAGGCGACGAGGTTTCCTCATCCACGGAGTGAAGAGGAGACCCTCCAGCGCTTATCGGAGAGCGTGATGGTGGGGGAGACCCTGCGCTTCGTAGTCGTCGGTGATACGCAAGACGACGGCAGCACGGGCGGCGGCATCAACGACAACATCTGGCCGCAGATGGCAGATGACATGAACGCGCTCGATCCAGCCTTCGCGCTCTTCTGCGGAGACCTCGTCGCAGGGAGCACTTCTTCGGCGGTCACGATCGCTGAGTGGAGTCAGTGGGAGACTGCCACCTCAGCGCTGTTGGCCACGCGCTTGATGACGCCGGGCAATCATGACTTCTATGGCGGCACCTTCACCTCGTGGAGGAATGCATTTCCTTGGCTGCCGACATCGAACAGCCCCGCAGGTGAGGTCGGCGGCTCTTACTACGTTGACGTGGGTGGCACTCGCATCATCAGCATCTGTACCGACTTCGAGTCGGGTGGGAATGTCCCTAATCAAGCTTGGCTGGACTCAGTCCTCGCTTCGAGCGGGAGCTTCGAGCACGTCTTCATCTTCTCGCATCGCCCGATCCAGTTCAGCACGGCTGAGTGGACGGGCGGGTCCGGCGGACCCTTCTGGCAGTCGATGGTTCAGAATGATGTCCGGGGATACTTCTCCGGACACTGGCACCGCTATCAGCCCGATCAGATCGGAGCAGGCGGTGATACGTGGGAGGTCTTGATCGGGACTGGCGGAGGTTGGCAAGGCTTTGAGCCGACGCGTCCATATCAGCAAGTGCCCGGCTTCTTCCTCGTCGAGGTCAACGGCACAGAGGTTCAAGGCACCTTCTATGGGGACGGCGACGGAGACGGCAGCTATGACGACGCGCTCGACACCTTCGTGATCAGTCAAGCAGCTCCCATGCCCAGCGGGCTCGTGGCTGAGTACAACTTTGAGGGAGGGGACGCAGCTGACATGGCGCCGGCCCCGCTAGGCCGCGGCATTGACGGCGATCTGGGCGGGAACGCTTCGATCGGACCTGGTCTGGACGGCGCCCTCGGCCTTCACCTCGACGGGAATGACTACGTCGAGTGTGGTGCGCTCGCTGACTACTGCCTCTCTCTAAACAATGACCTGAGCTTCGGACTGTTCGCTGAGTTCGACAGTCTCGCTACAGGTTACTGGGACAACACCCTCCTCTCTTATGGGACCGCGGACTACTACGCCGAGGACGAAGAGACCAACTACTCCTACTGGCTGAACCTACAGTCTGATGGGAGACTCGTCAGCTTCTGGGAGTATGAGGACGGCTCGAACGTCACGTTGGAGTCGACGGTCGTAGCTCCGGTCTCAGCGGGAGAGTCTCATCACTACGCCTTAACGCGAGACGCGGCTGCTATGCAGGTGCGCTTCTACGTGGACGGGGTGCAGCTCGGCGCACCCGTCTCCTTCGATCGCTTACCTACCTCTGGCGCTCGGGGGATGCTCTACATCGGGGCCGCTCCTGTTGATGAGCAAGTAAGCCTCGTCGAGTGGGATGGCGTCATCGACTCCGTGAGGATCTACAACCAGACGCTCAGCGCTGCTGAGGTCAGCGCGCTGGCTTCCTCATGTGTGCCGAGGGTTTATTGCTCTACCAGTCCGAACTCGAACGGATCGGGGGCTCACATCGGCTCGGAGGGCACGCCAAGCTTGGGCGCGAACGCCTTCAGTCTCACAGTGAGCGCAGCCTCTGCGAGCAAACCGGGGATCTTCTACTACGGTTCGAACCAGATTCAGATCCCCTTCGGTGATGGGCATCGCTGCGTAGGAGCTGGCAGCACAGGGGTCTTCCGACTCCCGGTCGTCTTCACAGATTCTGCAGGAGATGCGCAGCAGGGCCTCGATTTCAGCGTCCCTGGAGCCCTCGCGGACAACATCCAAGCAGGGGAGCTGTGGAACTTTCAGTTTTGGTTCCGGGACCCAATGGCTGGAGGGGCGACCTTTAACCTCTCCGACGCATTGGAGATCACGTTCTGTAACTGAGACCTCTGCAGGATTTAGGCGCGACGGGAGGCTAATTAGCCGATACGCTCTGTGGTTCGAGACCCGCCTCCCAACTCCCTAGACGCCCCCCTCAGATGACCGCTCAGCTACCGATTCGCAATCTCGCCATTGTCGCCCACGTCGACCACGGCAAGACAACTCTCGTGGATTCCATGTTCCGCTTCGCAGGGACCTTCCAAGCGCACCAAGAGATACGTGAGCGGGCTTTGGATTCAGAGGACCAAGAGCGGGAGCGTGGCATCACGATCCTCGCCAAGAACACGGCGATCCAATACGAGAACGCCAGGATTAATATCGTCGACACACCTGGTCACGCCGATTTTGGCGGTCAGGTAGAGCGCACGCTCCGCATGGCAGATGCGGTGCTCTTGTTAGTCGACTCCTTCGAGGGGCCGATGCCGCAGACGCGCTTCGTCTTGCGCAAGGCGTTTGAGAACGGTCTGCGCGCGCTCGTGATGATCAACAAGATCGACCGCGTGGATGCGCGCCCTGAAGTCGTCCTCGATGAGGTCTTTGACCTCTTCGTAGAGCTCGGAGCAGAGGATGAGCAGCTCGAATTCCCCGTCGTTTATGGATCAGGACGTGATGGCTATGCCGTCGCAGAGCTGGAGGATCTAAAAGGCGAAGGAGAGGGTGATCTCAAGGCCCTCTTCGACATGCTCCTCGCTGAAATCCCGATCATTGAGAGAGACAGCACTGCGCCTGTGCAATTTCAAGCTGCGACGCTGGATCACGATGACTTTGTCGGACGCATCGCGATCGGCCGAGTGGTTCGAGGGACACTTCGGAAAGGGGGGACGCATGTGGTCTGTCACCCCGACCGCGAGAAGCCTGTACGAGTCACGATCAAGGATCTGCAGCGATACGAGGGCTTAGAGCGCATCGCTGTTGAGGAGGTCTGCGCAGGAGACATCGCGATCGTCGCCGGAGTGGAAGACATCTGCATCGGAGATACGGTCTGTCACGTTGAGCATCCCGACCCGCTACCTGCGATCATGCTCGACGAGCCTACGATCTCGATGATGTTCCAGGTCTCCAACTCACCCTTCGCTGGTAAGGAGGGACGCTTTGTTACGAGCCGTCAAATTCTCTCTCGCCTAGAGCGCGCGGCGATGCGTGACGTCGCGCTCACAGTGAGCCTGTCGCCGGCAGGGGACGCTTATGAGGTGAAAGGACGCGGAGTCATGCACCTGAGCGTGCTCGTTGAGAACATGCGACGCGAGGGCTATGAGTTCTCCGTCGGTAAGCCTCACGTCATCTTGAAGATGGTCGACGGCCAGCGTTGCGAGCCTTATGAGAGAGCGAGCATTGAGGTTCCGCAGCAGCACGCCGGCAAAGTCATCGAGTATCTCGGCCGCAGGCGGGGTGAGATGGTTCAGTTGGAGCCGCTCGGCGAGCTCTCGAAGGTGGAGTTCCTTATCCCCGCTCGCGGACTGATCGGCGCGCGTACTTCGCTCCTGACGCTGACTCAAGGCGAGGCCGTCTTGAGCCATGTCTTCGAAGATTGGCGCGCTGATGGCGGAGTGATTCCGCGCAGAACCAACGGCGTCCTCATCGCTGACCGCGCCGGAGGGACTATGCCCTACGCTCTCTTTGGCCTCCTCGATCGTGGACAGTTCTTCGTCCCGCCGGGAGTTCAGGTCTACGAAGGCATGATCGTTGGAGAGAACAACAAGGACTCGGACCTCGCGTTGAATGTTTGTCGCGAGAAGAAGCTCAGCAACATGCGCGCCTCTGGAAGAGACGACAACGTCAAGCTCCCGCCCGCGCTAGTGATGAGTCTCGAGGAGTGCCTAGAGTATGTCGAAGATGATGAGCTCTTAGAGGTGACTCCGACACAGCTCAGGCTTCGCAAGCGCTTCTTGACTGAGGTAGAGCGGAAACGCGACACGAAACGACTCAAGTCCACCGTCTCCTGAGGGGAGAGGGGCATCAGGCAGCTTGTTTGCTAGGTGTCCTTGAAGCTTGGTAGTCTCTAGGTTCACCCTCTCGGAGAACTACCAATGCATAAATTC
>JAPKBY010000063.1 GCA_028823185.1 Planctomycetota bacterium | reverse complement strand
GCCACCAACCAGAGCGCAAGCCGCGACCGGTCAAGTTGCCGATCCTGGAGCGCTCTAAGCTGACGACCTTATAACCCACCTTGGCGAAGACTCGGCGGATCTCGCGGTTCATGCCTTCTTGAAGAGTGACCACGACGTGCGTGTAGTCTCTGCCTTTCTTCCTCACAGTGACGCGAGCGCCGCTGGTCCTACCCTCTGCTAACTGCACCCCTGCGCGCACCTTGTCGAGCGCCTCGCCTTCAAGCTGACCTCTCAGCTTTACTCGATAGCTCTTCTCGATGCCGAAAGACGGGTGCATCACGTGATGCGCGAAGTCTCCATCATTAGTGAGGAGGATTAACCCCTCACTCTCTTCGTCGAGACGGCCGACCGTGTAGATGCGCCCCTTGGCCTTGTCATTGACGAGATCGATCGCGCGAGTTTTCTTCTCTCGAGAAGTGCTCGTGCAGACGACCCCTTTGGGTTTGTTGAGGAGGTAGTAGCGCTTCTCCATCTTCGCCTGAGGCTTCAGCAGCGTGCCCTTCGCCTCAACAGTCTGCAGCGAGGGATCGATGCGTGTTCCGAGCTCAACGATCGGCTCTCCATCGACGAGGACGAGGCCTTTCTCGATCATCTCGTCACACTTGCGTCGAGAGGCGATCCCGTTATCAGCGAGGTATTTATTGAGACGGATCTTCCCGTCTTCTCGTAGCTCAGGGGCTGCAGGCTGCCCGCTACCGGCCTGCCGCTTGCCGCGAGCTTTGATCTTCTTCGAACCTCTTCCGCGCGAGAGTCGCGCCTCGTGCGCGTGCGCACCATCCAAGGCCTTCTTCTTCCGCACAGGCCCCTTGGAACCTCCACCCCTCTTCTTCAAAGGACTCATCTCAACTCCTGCTCTCGACGCGCAAGACGCGCGCTCGCTCGCCCTCTGGGCGCAGCCTATATTCACTTATTGACGCTGGAAAGAGCCAGGTGTCACCGCCTTCCATCGACCAAAACTCATCACCTACAGAGATGCGGGCTCTGCCTTCGATCAACACAATTGCGACAGCCCGTCCGCCTGATTCAAAGTCTTCATGGCTAGAGAGCTCGAACAAGCTCACCTTAAAGCGGTCATTGTCGATGAGGACCGAGCACCGATTGGCGCCTCCACAGCTCTCCATCTCTGGCTGCACTGGCCCTACGGGCCGGGACTCCCAATCAACAGAGATCAAGGCTTGATCAACGTGCAGCTCTCGAGGAGCTCCATCAAGGCCGATTCGATCCCAATCATAAAGCCTGAAGGTCACGTCCGAATTGTTCTGAACTTCGACGAGGGTGATCCCCTCTCCGATCGAGTGCAAGGTGCCTCCGGGAACGTTAACGAAGTCACCCGCGCGCACCTCCCAAGGTTGAAGCAGGTCAACGACTCCAGCCGTCCCTGCCACCTCTGCGAACTCTGAAGCCTCGACGCCTTCTTTAAGGCCGAGGTAAACCAAGCTCCCAGGCGCTGCGTCTAGGACATACCAGCACTCGTGCTTGCCTTCATCGCCGACGCCGAGTTGACCCGCTGCGAGGTCGTCCGGGTGAACCTGCACAGAGAGCGGCTTGGTCGCGCACAGGTACTTGATCATGAGTGGGAAGTGCCCACTCTTCGTCACTTGAGTCTCTCCAAGGAGCGCTTCTCCCGCAGACATCATCAATCCGCGCAGCGAGCGGCCCTCATACCCACCACCAGAGATGGTCGAGACATAATCCTCGCGATCGACCAACTCCCAGGTCTCGCCGACCGGACCCGCGATGTCTAATTCGATCCCCGGAATGTCTTCAAGCACACGACCGCCCCAGATCTTCTCGTGGAAGATTCGCTCCAGCCGCAGGGGCTCGGAGATGCTGGTCTGGTCTGTCTTAGAGTCGTTCATGAAGGTGGAGAGTTTACGAGGTTCAAGACAGTCTCGCTCCTAGACCTCTCGATCCTCGTTAGATCCTCAATATCTAGGTCATCCAGCAGCTTCAATCAGCAGACGGCTCGCCTCAGCTCTAGCCGTCTCAGCGTCAGCGCCACCGCCGATCATGTCAGCCACCTCAAGGACCCTCTCTTGGGCTCCGAGCTCCGCGACCTTCGTGCTGGTGCGGCCTTCATTTGTGCCTTTCTCGACCTTGAGGTGCTGATGTGCGGCGGCTGCGACCGCCGGCAAGTGAGTCACGCACAAGATCTGATGGTGCACACCGAGGTCCCTCAAATGAGCGCCCACACGAGGTGCGAGGCGACCTCCGACCCCGGAGTCGATCTCATCAAAGACCATCGTCGGTATGGTTTGTTTTGCTGCCAGCGCCCCTCGGAGGGCGAGCAGTATGCGTGCAGCCTCTCCACCGGAAGCCACATGAGCGAGAGGGCTCAAGCCCTCTCCTGGATTCGCCGCGAGCTGGAATGCCACCTCATCCGCCCCATCCAGCCCAAAACGACGGGATTTATTCTTAGCAGCAGTGGCGTTTGGAGAATCAGTGAGCTCCTCGCTCTTCGGCTCAACAAGGACCCCAAACTCAGCGCGCTCGAGACCGAGATCCCCGAGCGAACTCTCAACGGCGTCCTTCAGCTTCTTCCGGAGCGCGCGTCGCCTCTTCGTGAGCGCTGCCGCTGCCTCGCTGAGGCGCCCTTCTGCGGCGGCGACCTCGAGCTCAAGCTCTTCGGTGCTACCTGCGCCTCCTTCCAACTCCTCAAGCTCGACCGCGAGGCGGTCGCGGAGCGCGACCACGCCTGCCACATCTGTGCTGTGCTTCTTCGCTAAGCGTTCGACTAGAGCGAGGCGTGACTCGACCTCTTCCAGCCTGCCGGGTGAGACCTCTACGCCGTCTACAAAACGCGCCAACGCCTCTGCCGCCTCGCTGAGATGCAAGGAAGCCTCCCGCAGCGCCTCTGCGGGCTCCCCGAGCTCAGCGATCCTCACCTCCCAACGCCCGAGCGCGGTGACTGCTGCTTGTACTTTGGTGAGCGCAGATCCGCTCTCGCCGTCGAGATCTTCCAAGGCGCCGCCGACCTCACCGAGGAGATCATCAGCGTGGCGCAAGCGCTCGCGCTCTTCCGTCAGCTCGCGCCACTCCTCAAGCGTGATCCCTGCCTCTTCGAGCTCGCCCGCTTGAAAGCGCACGAGATCTAAACGATCTGTTCTGTTTCGCGCGCCCTCTTCGAAGGAGGCCAGCTGCTCAACCAAGCTCAACCACTCGCGACGGAGCGTGGAATACGTTTGACGGAAGCCTTCATTCCCTCCGTATGCGTCCAAGAGGGCCACTTGCTCTCTAGTCTCGAACAGCGCCTGCCCCTCATGTTGTCCATGAATCTCAATCAGCGTCCCGGAGAGCTCTCTCAATAAGCGCTGGGTGACAGCCTGCCCGTTCAGCTTGCCTTGAGTCTTCCCGTCCGTTCGAAGTCGCCTGATCAAGACCAGCTCCAAATCCTCCTCTCCATCGCGCTCTGCCAAGACCTCAGGCGCGTGCTCTGCCAGAAAGCTCTCGAGGCGCGGTGGCACGCTGTCGGAAGGAAAGGCAAAGAGCCCCTCTACGCGAGCCTCCTTCGCCCCTTCTCGGACTAACTTTCCTTTTGGACGTTCTCCGAGCAAGAGCTTCAGCGCTCCAATGAATAGACTCTTCCCTGCTCCGGTCTCACCGGTGATGCAATTCAACCCCTCCCCGAAAGAGAAAGAGGCATCCTCGAACAGCGCGAGGTCTCGAATGGACAGTTCAACTAACACAGCCCCCAAAGGATCGACTCGCGAGCGGTTGGTTGCAACGAAGTCCTAGTTTTGACTGAGCTCAATATCTCCACCAGCGAAGAAAAAGCCGACCAGAAGGCTCTAGATGCATACGCGGATCAGGACATCGAGGTCTCTCGTAGCCCTCTCAAACGTGCGCTCTGGCTCATGCTTGGATTCCTCTTCGTCGGCCTTGGGATGATCGGGGTGCTCCTCCCGGGGCTTCCAACGACCCCTTTCATGCTGCTCGCAGCCGCCTGCTTCGCGCGATCTTCGAAGAGATTCTATGAGTGGCTGGTCAACAACCGACTCTTCGGAGAGAGGGTGCGCCGTTACAGGGCTGGGCATGGGATCTCCCTGCGTATCAAGCTCGTCGCCGTGAGCCTCGCGAGCCTCTTCGTGGGCTACGCTGCGATCTTCGGTCTCCCAGAGGAGCTCGTGCTCTTACGCGTCGGCGTCGGAGCGGTCGGCATCTTCGGCGTCTGGTTCATCCTCTCGAGGCCAACAGACTCGGGCGAAAGCGGGACTCCTAGCTGAGATACCAGATCGCCGTGCTGCCGTAGGTGCGTTCGTTTGCGCTGACATCAACGCCAAACTCCTCAGCCCTCATCGCCCTCTTCGGGACGTGAAGAACGATGACCCCGCCCTCTGCGAGGCTCTCAGCTCTGATCGCTCCGATCAAATCCAAGACGAGACCGCGCTCCTCTCCCCTGACCATCGGATAAGGCGGATCAAGAAGGACGAGGTCTGCCCAAGGCCCCTCTCCCCCAAGGGGGGCGCTCCGAGCGCGCTGGCTGAACGCGTCACTAGTGAGGAGCTCAGCGCGGTCCTCTAAGCCAAGCGTCGCTATGTTCTCTAAAATCGCCTTCTGCGCCTCACGCCCCTTCTCCACAAAGCGCGCGCTCGCGGCCCCTCGACTCAAGGCCTCGAGCCCAAGACTCCCTGAACCAGAGAAGAGGTCAAGGACCCTGGCGTCAACGACCTGCTCTCCAAGGGAAGAGAAGACAGCCTCTCTCACCCGATCCAACATCGGACGGGTCCCCTTCCCAGGGGGCGCAATGATCTTTCGACCACGGTGTTCTCCAGCAATGATCCGCACAGCGGTCGAGGTTACGGACTCTGCAGCCGGAGGCGAGGAGCTCTTCGGAATAAGACATCTTTGAAAGTGCCTACCTCTGCTCCTTAGGATCCTCACATGGACCAGGTTCGCTTGCATGTAAACATCGACCACGTCGCGACCGTTCGGCAGGCGCGGCGCGAGAGCGAACCCGACCCTATCGCCTGGGCCTTGGCCTGTGAGGCCGCTGGCGCCGACGGAATCACCTGTCACCTGCGCTTCGATCGCAGGCACATCCAAGATGAGGACGTGCGCCGCCTGCGAGCAGCGGTCACGACGCCGCTCAATCTCGAGCTCGCGCTCGCCCCAGAGATGGTGTCCATCGCACTCGAGAGCGGGGCTGAGCTCTTCTGCCTCGTACCGGAGAATCGCCAAGAGGTGACGACAGAGGGCGGACTCGACGTCCGCAAGGAGCTCGAGCGCGTCCGCGAGGTCAGCGCAGCGCTCGCAGAGCGCGGCGGGATCGTGAGCGCCTTCATCGACCCAGACCTCGACGCGGTCGAAGCCTCCGCCCTAGCCGGCTGTCGTTATATCGAACTCCACACCGGCTCCTATGCGAACGCCAAGGCTGAAACGCGTGAGGCAGAGCTCGATCGCCTCCGGAGCGCTTGCGAGCTCGCTCACAGTTTAGGCCTAGGTGTCAACGCTGGGCACGGCCTCGACCTCACGAACGTCACACCCGTCGCTCGACTCCCCCACCTCGAAGAGCTCAACATCGGCTTCGCGATCGTCTCAGAAGCCTTGACCGTTGGTGTTGATACTGCCGTCCGAACAATGAAGGCTGTGATCTCTCAAGCAAACTCATGAGCTCACACTCCCCCTTTCACGGCAGCTTCGTCGCCCTCCCGACCCTCTTCTCAAAGGGTCGCTTGGACCTCGATCAACTCTACGCCCTGATCGACTTCCACATTGACGTGGGCAGCGACGGACTCCTCATCTGCGGGACGACGGCTGAGTCCGTGACACTCAATGACTACGAGCGGCGCAAGGTGCTGAGCGCAGCGACAGAGCACGCGGCAGGAAGAGTCCCGATCCTCGCTGGAGTCGGCACGAACAATACGGCGGAGACGGTTCAGCTCGCGCTCTACGCAGAGGAGATCGGCTGCGACGCCCTGCTCGTCGTCACCCCCTACTACAACAAGCCCTCACGGAACGGCCTCAAGCTCCACTTTGGAACGATCGCTGAAGCCACAAAGCTCCCGATCTTCCTCTACAACAACCCCTCACGCACTGGCTGCGACCTCGACCCAGACCTCGCCGCTGAGCTCGCAAACACCCACGAGACGATCGTCGCGATCAAGGAGGCCGCGAGCGGTCTCGAACGCGCCAGGCGTCACCTCGTCCTCGACGCGCTAGACGTCTTCTGCGGTGAGGACTCCCTCCTCACTGAATACGTCTCGCTTGGCGCGTGCGGCTCGATCACGGTCACCGCCAACCTCCTTCCCCAAGAGGTCGCCGATCTCTTCCGCGTAGGCGGGCCTGAGCGCGAACCAGAGCGCGCCTCGAAGCTCACCGCACGCATCCGACCGATCGCAGAGGCGCTCTTTGTGGAGCCCAGCCCGGTCCCGCTCAAGTGGGCGCTCTCCCGCATCTACGGCACGACCCCTGATGTTCGTGCGCCCCTCGCTCCGCTCGAGAAGGAGAGCGAGCACATGCTCGAAGCAGCCCTCCTCTCAGCCGGCCTGCTCGATCGCGAGCTCGCAAAGAGCTGAGCTCACGCTCAAAGCTTGCTGACGACTTCGCGGATATAGTCCGCGTGGTCCGCTGGGCGCAGAGAGGGATCATCTGCAGCGGCGCCCTCGAAATCATCGAGCGCCGAGGCGTCAGTCCGACGCCCTAGAGGAGTCCTGGTCTTCAACCACTGCCGCACCGCATAGCTCCGGTGATAGCGAGCCTTCAGACCGTCATCCAGCGGGAGGCTCTCCCTGGCCAGTGATCGCTCATAACCGAGCTCGCTCAGCTTCTCCCCCACGATGGCTTCGACCTTCGCGAGCTCATCTTTGGAGAGCGAGCTTCGCCAGCGCTCCACGGGCTGAAAGCTCCCGGCGTTTAGATCCTCCTCAAAAGAGGTGTTCGGCTTGGAGACAGAACCAAGAGCGATCTCTTCGACGCGCTCAATGTCGATCTCATGCTTCAAGAACTCAGAGATCTGCGCGAGGGTGCCTGCGCGATCGCCGACGAGCGCTTCATAGCGCACCTCCATCGAGCGTTCAGGCAAGGCCTCGCAGCCTCGGCGCCCGGCTGTCACGAACCACTCCCAGAGGGCAGCGGACACTTCGATCTCTCTGCCCTCGTCTCTTGCCGAGGCGTTCGCGATGCCGCGCTTCGCCATAGAGGCTGCGACGTCGCGCCCGTCTCTGACCACATGGAGGAAGCGAGCCTCTGGAAAGGCGCTCGCTAAGAGCTCGATATAGGCCACGTTTTCCGGCGTGCAATCCGACCAGCGCTTGGCGCCTTGGAGTGCGCAGACCTCGCTCATCACAGCTCCGAGGAAGTCTGCAGCAGAGCGCACATCACTCCGGACGAGCTCGGCTAGGCGCGCATCGGAGACGCCGGTTCGTTGATGTACCTCCGTCCCAAGCCAAGCCTCGATCAAGGCCTCCCTGTCTGACTCGCTAGTTAGACCGCCATAGCGGGGTCCGACGATATTCATCGCGTGGAGTTCACTGCGCACGACAGCGAAGCCTCCTGACGAGAGGAGAAGGTGCGAGAGCAGGGTCGTCCCCGATCGGGGGCTCCCAAGGATGAAAACCGGAGGGGCGAGCATCGTCAGTGGAATCCTACCTCACTCGATCCCCAGCCCTAGCTCCCTACAACATATCGACATAGCGATTGCCGAATCCGCCCTCATGAACCACAATCAGGTCTCACTGACCCCGAAACAAACAGAGAATCTGATGATCAAAATAATCCCCTTCGCTCTCTTGGCCGGCCTCTTCCTCGCTTCCTGCGACTGCCTCTCCGACATCTGCGGATGCTGCGATGAAGGCGAAGCTGCTGTGGAGACACCCTCAGAGGACTAAGGAGTGGGCCTGAGCCTCGCTCAGGCCTTCAGCTCCACTTCGCGTGATGCCGTTTGGTGCATCCGCCCAGCCTTATGACCGATCCAGGCCCAAGCGCCTGCGATCGGGATCATGATGGCTGCCATCCAGAGTCCCCCTGCGCC
>JAPKBY010000062.1 GCA_028823185.1 Planctomycetota bacterium | reverse complement strand
CTCGATGCGGTCGCGTGGCGACAGCTCGTGATGAAGTCACTCTTCGTGGGGGCTCCTGTGTGGCGCGTCAAAGGGCTCGACCGACGCCTCGACGCCGAGCTCGCCCGGATGGCGCTAGACCTCGCAGAGGAGCGTCGCAGCGCTCACCGACCTGTTCAGCCAGAGCTGTGGCTGTGTCTCGGTGAGCACGCTGGGGAACGTGGTCGCGTGGCGCTTGAGGCTGAGCTCTTCGATTTTAGCGCTCCCCCCTTAGGGCGGGCCAGCGCATGTATGGGGCTCGGCAGGAGTGGGCGTACAGATCTGCTGAGATCTCACCTTGGAAGTGAAGCAGATCCCCTGGTGTCGGATACCATCGATAGAGTCCTTGAGGGTCGCAGTCATCACTCTGATTGGCGTCACCTCGCGGCCTTGACCCCCGTCTCCTGAGTTTTAAGAAGCCAGCCCTGAGTTCTAAGAAGCCTGTCCCCGGAAATTTAAGAAGTGAGAGCAGATGAGATTCTTTGATCCCCACATCCACATGACCAGCCGGACTACGGATGACTATGAAGCCATGGCGGCGGCAGGTTTGCGCGCCATCATCGAGCCGGCCTTCTGGCTCGGTCAGCCGCGTACAACGCTCGGGTCCTTTACCGATTACTACGCCAGTCTCATCGGTTGGGAGCGTTTTCGCGCTGCGCAGTTCGGCATCAAGCACTACTGCGCGATCGGCCTCAACTCAAAGGAAGCCAACAATGAGGCGCTCGCGAAGGAGGTCTTAGAGATCCTCCCTCTCTATGCATTGAAGGAGGGCGTCGTCGCGATCGGTGAGATCGGTTACGACGAGATCACCCCCGCAGAGGAGCGCGCTTATGAGTGGCAGCTCAACTTCGCGAAGGAGAATGACATGGTCGTGATGGTCCACTCTCCGCACCGTGACAAGAAGCAGGGGATCATTCGCTCGATCGAGGTCGCTCAGAACGCTGGCGTGCCGATGGAGAAGCTGATCATTGACCACAACAATGAAGAGACGGTTGAGGACACCTTGAATGCAGGGGCTTGGGCGGCCTTTACGATCTATCCCCACACCAAGATGGGCTCAGAGCGTATGGCTGAGCTCGTTCAGAAGTATGGATCGGAGCGCATCATCGTTGACAGCTCTGCGGACTGGGGCGTGAGTGACCCTCTCTCGGTTCCGAAGACCGCCAAGCTCATGCTTGAGCGAGGCATCTCTGAAGCTGATGTCGTGAAGACGACCTGGCAGAACGCCTTAGACGCCTACGCTCAATCTGGGCAGATCGATGTGGAGGAGCTGCTCGCCGCGCCGCAAGTGGACCAGACTCAGCTCTTCAGCGACAACAGCGTCTTGCGCGGGCAAGAGCCAAAGGTCGGAGAGGCTGTCCCTAACTAGCAGCGCTTGTCGCGTCGATGAGGCGCGCGGCGTTGCCGCCGAAGATCAGGTCTGAGTCGGATTCGCTGACACTGAGCGCGCCCAGCGCCTCGCGTTGCTCTGCAAGCCTCTCTGCTCGCCAGCCGGCGGGGAAGACGTTGCTGTCTGTTCCGAAGATCACGCGGGATGGCCCGAAGACATCCAGGGCACGCTCGAAGATGGAGCTGAGGTCTGGATTCCCCGGCTGCGTCTTGCGCCATGAGTTCGTTGAGGAGGTGTCGACGTGCACGTTCTCACACTGCGCTCCCGCTAGGAGCGCCTCTCTGAAGAGGCCGGCGCCAAAGTGCGGGATGATGAAGGGGATGTTGGGGTGCGCGTTAGCTGCGGGGATGAGGGCTAGCGGGTTTGCGTATTGAATGTCCTGCGCTCGGGGCAGTCCGAGGACGTCACGCAGCTTGACGACGAGCAGTCCGCAGTGAACGAAGGCGGGGGCCTTGTGCCGCTCTAGGACCTCGAAGACAGCGCGCGCTTCAGGTCCGTCGATTGAGTAGTGGTGCATCGCCGGGAACATGAGCACGCCACGGAAGCCCAGCTCGCTGATCAAGCGCTCGACCTTTGCGGGCGCATCGGGGGCCATCGGGTTCACGAGGGTGAAGGGCACGAGGCGCTCTGGAGCAAGCTTTGCAGCCTCTGCCACAGCGGCTGCCTCTTCAGGCAGGCTGGCGAAGGCAGCCATCCTTGAGACTCCGTGTCGGTCTAGCTCTTCGACCCAGCGGTGCGTGTGCGCTGCGATGTCATTCGAGGGCAGCTCTATCCCTGTCTTCTCGACGACTCGTTCGAGCTTTTGGGATGGGCTTCCATCTTGAGGAGATTGAGCGGCGAGCGCATCGAAGAAGGGGCGCGCGAAGAAGTGGGCGTGGAAGTCGAATAGCGTCATTAGTCCTCTTTGATGGAGCGCCAGATGGAGCGCAGTCGGTCGACAGCTCCTCCGACGTGGAAAGCTTTGCCGCGGGTCGCATAGAGATCAAGCCCGCTCTTAACGGGGTCCCTTGTCTCTGCTTGCTTGAGTATGCGAGCTGGTGTCATGGGGTAGGGGGCGGCCGTTGCTTTTCCCATGCAGAAGCCTTGTGAGTTTAGAAACTCCAGGAGCTCAGCACCGGTGGCTCCACGGAGGGCATAGGGCCAGAACTCGATGAGGAGCGCCAACTTTGGACTGGCGTCTAAGAGGGAACGGGCTCCAGAGAGGGCGTGCCACTCAGATCCTTGTGTGTCGATCTTGATGACATCAACTGCGCCGCTGACGAGGTCGTCGACCTTTCTGATCTGAATTTCGACGCCGACGGCGTCGCTCATGTCTTCAGGCGCCTGTGATCCGGAGTCGACGACTCTGTTGTCGCCACGGTTAGAAGAAGCGAGGAAGATCTCAGCACTGCCGGGCTCTGCGCCTGCCGCGTAGCGGTGGACGCGGGCGCTCCCCGAACCACGCTCCATCGCGCGTGCGATGTTCCTCTCGAGCACGTCCGCGATGTGCGGCACAGGTTCAAAGGCGTCGACCTCTGCTCCAGCGAGGACTGCTTGCACGGCGAACCAGCCGATGTTGGCGCCGAGGTCTAAGACGCGGCAGCCCTCAGACAGGTGGGCGTTGAAGAGTCTCGTCTCGTGCTCTTCCCATCCGCCTGCTGCGATCGAGGGGCCGATGATCTCATCGTCGCTCAGGATCTCGAAATCTAAGCCGAGGCCGGGCACGGGGACTGTTTTTGTGGCGTGATCCATCTCTTGGAGGGTAGCAGCGCGGAGGCTCCACGGGAAACATCAGGAGGGGTGTGCGCTTTTGTGGCTGAGCGGTTACAAGAGGCGTCTTATGGAGTCATGGTCAATCGAGCTAGAGAAGGAGTACTTCAAGTTCTCAGCAGCCCACTTCCTGATCTTTCCTGACGGGAGCGCAGAGAGGCTGCATGGGCATAACTACCGAGTGTTTATTGAGGTGGACGCCAGCTTGTCTGAGCACGGCTTGGTGATCGACTTTAAGGAGATCAAGCCGGTCATCAGGGAGCTCTTAGACTCATTGGATGAGCGCTTCCTCATACCTGGCGAGCATCCGGTCCTGACCTATAGCCTCCGAGAGGACGATGTCTGCGAGATCCGGTACTTGGATCGCTACTACGCAGCGCCTATCGAAGATGTCCTGGTTCTGCCGATGAACAACACCAGCTCGGAGAATCTCGCCTCGTGGATCGGGCGTGAGGTCTTGCGGCTCTTGACCGAGAGATTCGGTGAGGTGCAAACGAGAGAGCTGCGCGTCGCGGTGGAAGAGACCAGCGGTCAGCGAGGAGTCTACCGCTACAAGGACTAGGCCCCGAGGGCCGAGATCTTGTGGTCTGACTCATAGACCCCTGAGCGGGCGGGGTCGATGGTGCCGCTCTCATCGAAGAAGCGCCAATCCCCGACCTTCTTCCCTGAGGCGTATTGGCCCTCGGCTCTAGGCGTGCCATCAGAGTGCCAGCGCAAGCAGATGCCGTCGCGGACCCCTTCGGTGAAGCTGGCCTGCTCTCGGGCGCTGCCATTTGGCCAGCGCGAGGTGCGTGAGCCGGACAGCGAATCGTCTCGTTCGCTGAAGGTCTGTGCCCCTAGACCGATGAGGCAGAGGAAGAGGAGGAGGCTGGCAGTACGCATGTGTTTACACCTAGGCTTCTAGGTCCAGCTCATATACGAACCGAGAGTGATTTTCTTCCCCTGGAGCGATAGAAAATCAGCGAGGGGTGACGCGCATAGCGAAGCGCAGCTCACCGGCGCCCTGATCCCCATTCGGGGGGACCGTTAAGCGGTCGATCGCGGAGCCGAGGAAATCGGGGTACATGGCGACGAGCTCTGCGAGCTCAGGGGCAGCGAAGGAGTCTGCGAGGCACTCTTTCCACTCCTCGCTTGATCCTCCGTTGAGATCCGCAGCTTTTAGAATCCATGCTGCTGGGACCTGCTCGAGGCCTTCATCGCTGGCGCGAACACAGAGCCTGTGCAGGGCGTCAAGCCCGTCACCGCTTGTGGCGATTCGCTCCACTAGGAAATAAGCGAGGCCATAGAGGGCCTTTTTGCGTGCTCGAGGGATGCCGGAGTTAGACCTCCCAGCCTCCGAGGTGAAGACCTCCATCGGGGTGAGGGGAGGATGGATTCCACCATCGAGGATAATGCTCGCGTGTGCTGCGATGTTTGATGAGCTCTCAGTGGCGAAGGCTGAGCGCAGCTCAACCTCAATCTCAAGTGACCCTAGGCCAAAGCAGGCCGCGCTGAGGCGTCCGGCGCGGAGTTGGGCTGAGGCGTGAGGGCAAGCGATGGTGGAGACCCAGTCGCAGAGCCCTTCTTCCATCGTTCCGGGGAGGAGCTTCCATGACTCGTCTAGGGATGCGTGAACGAGCTCATGCACTAGGGTGCGCTCAATGTGACGCGCGCCGGTGCGCAGATGAATCCTTGAGACGTCTTCTGCCCAGAAGCCGTCAGCGTCTTCATAGGATCCCTGACTGAAGGCGTAGAGCTGGAGCTCTTCTTGGAGCCAGACCTCTAAGGGCGCGCGCTTTGTGAAAGGGACGAGCTGGATGACTCGCTCGCGACCCCTCTCAAGCATCTTCGCCACGTCATTCGCGAGGAATGGAGATTCCGATCGAACGCTGTCGGTGTCGCAGCGGACCTCGTAGGTCGGCGGGGCAGCCTGGCATGCCGCTAAGAGTAGCGGCGCACAGATGATGAGTCTTAGGGTGGTGAGCAGGGTTCGCACGGAGGGGTTCCTCTATGCAAATCTACCCCAGCTTTCTGGGTGAGGCTGCCGCATGAGCCTTCAAGCTCAATCAAGTGGTGAGCGCTCTTTAGCGGAAGCGGAGGCACCACTCGGTGTCGCAATCAACGTTCCAGAGAGAGCCGGACTCGTCACTCTCGCTCGCCATCGTGTAGCCCAGGGCGGCTAATTGACTGATGGTTTGAGCGTCATTGGTCTGCTGTCCGCCAAGCCCACGGGGGCTTGCATTGACGAGCCAGTTGGTCAGCTGACCTCGCAGCTCACGTGCGACTTCAAAGTTGTCCTCGAGCACGTCGTTCATGCAGTAGGGGTCAGTGCTCATGTCGTAGAGCTCAGTTTCACCCATTTGGAAGGGCGCGCCAACGCCTTCGCGTTTGCCGTGATTCTTCAGGTGGAGGATGAGGTGCCAGCGTCCATGATTGAGAGAAGCTGAGAGGCCGTGGGCCGAGATGGCGAAGCGCGGGGCCTGCGTGCCTTGATCGGGGCTCTCGATATTGGAGAGGAGGCTCTTTCCGGGGAAGGAGCTGGCGTCGAGGCCAGAGAGCTCGAGGAGGGTGTGTCCCACATTCGTTTGCTCAACAGGGCCATCTATTCGGAGCGCCTCTGGGCAGTCCGGGTAGGTGAGGATCAGAGGGACGTGGATGCTGGATGGGTACAGGCTCGCGTGATCGTAGAAGATGCCGTGGTGGCCGATGCACTCGCCATGATCAGCTGTGAAAGCGATGATGCCATCCCGGAAGCGGGGCATCTCAAAGGCTCTGCGAAGCTGGTCGTCGAGATAGGTGATCTCGCCCCTGTATTGGGTCTCTGGGAACTCCATGTCCTGTAGACCGGGGAAGAACTGATCGTTGACTTCCTCAGGGATCTCGGCGCCGCTCGGGTTCACCGCGTAAGGGTCGACTCCCTCAGGATAGTAGAGCTTGTCGAAGGGCTTCGGGGGGGCGTAGGGAGTGTGAGCGTCGAAGAGGTGGAGCCAGACGAAGACAGGGGTGTCTTCGTAATCCGTGAGGTAAAACTCTAGGACGTCTAGCGCTTGCTTGGCTGAGACTTGAGGGGTGCCGGGGCGGTACATCCTGTCGAAACCTTGTCCCAGTCCAGAGCCTTCGTGTCCGAGGTGGTTTGCGCTGGTGACGGCGATGGTCGCGTAGCCGGCTTCTCGGAACTGCTCAGCGAGAGTATTGGCGTCCTCAATGAGGGGACGATAGTTGTTCAGGATCGCCGTGTCGCGCGGGTGCACTGCAGTCATCAGGGCGATGTGCGATGGGTTGGTGACGTTAGTCGCCGTGAAGCAGTTCTCGAAGAAGACTCCACGCTGAGCGAGTCCATCGAGGTTGGGGGTCAAGATGTCGACGCCCCCGTTTGCCGCTCCCAGGTGATCAGCCCGGTGGGTATCAGAGGTGATGAGGAGGACGGAGGGCGCCTCGGCGACCGGCTCATGAACTCTTACGTCTCCAACGGCGCATAGCGCTTCGAGCTCTCGGTTGGCTTCGAGTCGATAGCTGAGTCGAACCCGCTCTTTGGAGAAATTCCCAAGCGGGATGCGTACATGCTGCCAGCGTGGTGTGGCTGAGGTCTCTCGAAGGGTGAAGCGGCGCTCGATCTTTGCGCCAGACTCACTCTCTAGCTCGACCCTTACAGAGGGGCGTAGCTGGGGGCCGGCTGGATATCGGAGGTTTTGGGGGACTCCCAGTGAGAAGGAGAGGAAGCCGCCGGCTTCGGGCGCCTCAAACTCTCCCTTGAGAGCTCTGAAGCTGGAGAGGCCAACGCCTCGACGGAGATCACCGCCGATCGCGATGAGGTCATTGTCTCCCGCGGGATCGGGCAGCCATGCAGAGATGGGGCGATCGAGCAGGTCAATGTCATGAAAGGCGATGATGCCGCCGCGGCCGTCAATTCGTATTAACAGCTCATCAAAGGGTGATGGGCTGAGGCGGGTTTGGGGCAATTGGAAGAGGAGGACTTGTGGATCACCGGATTCACGCACCGTCACAGCGCTGGAGCCGATGATCGGCTTACCCTCTCTCAGGAATTGAACGAAGATCGTCTCTTCGGCAAAGACAGAGACCCGCAGGGCGACCATGTTGAAGGTCGTTCCGAGGAAGCGGCCGGGAATCCTGAGTGATTTTGTCTGCTTGCCGGGGAGGGCGATGACGCGCTCTGTGGGGAACTCACCTGAGGAGGCTTGGGCCTTGCTGGGCTTTAGCTCCCGAACGAAGGGTACACAGCCTTCGATCTGCCAAGAGGTCTCCTTGTTGGGGAGGTTGATGTTGGCCTCATCCGGAATCTCTAAGCTCACGACCGGGCGAAGGGTGTCTTCCTCGCGAAGCGGGGAGGTGGGCTCGAGCGGGACGGCGTGAACGCGCTGGTGGTCAGCGAGCTGATGGGTCGCACTTGTGTCTCCTTCTGACCCGCACCCTGAGAGAAGGAGCAGAGTCACGCTCAGCGTCAACGTTTTGAGGAACGTTGTGAGGCCTTGGTGGAGTCTTGTGTTGTTTCTAGCGGGGAACATTCAGTCTCGGCAAATGAGCGTTTGTGTGTGGTTGCTTTGCTTGGCTCGTCAGGTTGTAAGTGGCAACTCGATCACTCCGAGTCGTTTGGCCGCACTTGGTGGAAATCTAATTCCCCCTAACGAATCGCTAGTTAGCAGGCATATTGGAGAGCCAGTGCGGTCTTTCCACTCCTTGAGTGTAACTCGTCTTCTGCTTTTCAGCTTAGGGAACTCCCAAGCACATTGGAAATTGCAAAATAGATCGCTCTTCCTAGGGGAATGTCTTGGTAATGGCTCTGTTTCACTGATCCCGTATGACTCACTTTGTTCCCCGTTTAGGGCTAAGCACCTTAGATGAATATGGACCTTGCAATCTATTCATACG